>NZ_JBLIQL010000039.1:0-24719 GCF_047525655.1 Pontibacter sp. 13R65 | reverse complement strand
AGAGAAAATAAGGCTACGCGTACAGAATGCCCGTGACAGAATTATGATGGTCGCTTGTGGTTTACACAACCTGCGAACCTCCTTTAGGAAAATCAATAACAATTAATCAGAATACACTTTATTGTTTATACTTATCCCAAAATAAAACGCACCTATGCCCAAAATCCTGATTATTGATGATGAGCGGGCCATCCGCAGTACACTGAAAGAAATTCTGGAGTTCGAGAACTACACCGTAGACGAAGCTGAAGACGGACAGAAGGGGCTGCAGTTCATCAGCAAAACAAAATATGACGTAGTGCTCTGCGACATTAAAATGCCCGGCATGGACGGCATTGAGGTGTTGGAGAAAGCAATGGAGCACTCGCCCGATACTCCTTTTATTATGATATCGGCCCACGGCACTATAGACACAGCCGTAGATGCTACTAAAAAAGGAGCCTACGACTTTCTGCAAAAGCCACCTGATCTGAACCGCTTGCTCATTACCGTCCGGAATGCCCTCGACAAGGCGACGCTGGTAACGGAGACCAAAGTTCTGAAAAAGAAAATTTCAAAGGCCTACGAGATGGTGGGCAACTCCCCAGCCTTGGGCCGTGTAAAACAGGCTATTGAGAAAGTAGCACCTACCGATGCCCGTGTGCTCATTACCGGCCCCAATGGCTCCGGCAAGGAACTGGTAGCCCGGGCCATACATGAGCAAAGCAACCGCTCCTCTGGCCCCTTAATTGAGGTAAACTGTGCGGCAATTCCCAGCGAGCTAATTGAAAGCGAACTGTTTGGCCACGAAAAAGGCTCATTTACCTCTGCTGTAAAGCAGCGCATCGGCAAGTTTGAGCAGGCAAATGGCGGTACTTTGTTTCTGGATGAAGTAGGCGACATGAGCCTTTCGGCGCAGGCAAAGGTACTGCGAGCCCTGCAGGAGCATCGTATTACCCGTGTAGGTGGCGATAAAGATATTCAGGTAGATGTGCGCGTACTAGCCGCCACCAACAAAAACCTGTTGCAAGAAATAGAAGACAGGAATTTCCGCGAAGACTTGTATCACCGCTTAGGCGTCATTCTGATACACGTGCCTCCGCTGAACGAGCGCCGCGAAGATATTCCAGACCTGGTACAGAAATTCCTAAACGATATTGCCAATGATTACGGCACCAAACCAAAAGCCATCAACGCAGAGGCATTGGGTTACCTGCAACAGCTCGACTGGCGCGGTAACGTGCGGGAACTAAGGAACGTGGTGGAACGACTAGTGATTATGAGCGGTAACGAAATAACGGCCGATGATGCAAAGGCCTATGCCAGACCTATAGTATCATAAGCTTAGTCAAAAAAAGAGGCTGTCCTGATTATTGGGGCAGCCTCTTTCTCTTTTAGCTGATACTGCTTAATTAGGCAACGATTAAATTAAATACTATTAAGGCTCTATCAAATAACGTTAAAACAGAACTACCTATGAAAATTAAGCTAGCCAGCATTCTGGTAAATAATCAGGACAAAGCCCTCCGGTTTTATACAGAAATACTCGGATTTGCAAAAAAATCAGATATCGCAATGGGTGAGGCCCGCTGGCTCACGGTAGTTTCGAAAGAGGACCCTGATGCAATAGAACTGTTGTTAGAGCCCTTAGGGTTTGAACCTGCCAGAACCTATCAACAAGCTTTATTTGAAGCTGACATACCCGCCACGGCCTTTGCAGTAGATGACATTGAGGCGGAATACGAGCGGATGAAAAAGTTAGGTGTTCGATTCAAATCGGAACCTACCCTCTCTGGCCCCGTAGCCATGGCTGTTTTCGACGATACTTGCGGCAACTTAATTGAGCTGTACCAGGTGTAAAGCATTTTTTAAATAGCTGTATCCCAATCAAAAGATAAGCCTCTATCTCTCCTAATATTCTAAAGTCTTTTCCAAAGTTATATTATATCTAGTAAGGTTTTGGCGCACTTTTAAAAACCTATTGAGTACGCACCAACTCTCGACAACCTACTGTTAGGCAGCTGCCTTTTTACTTAAGCAGCAGTTTTTGTATTTTTCTCCACTCCCGCAGGGGCAGAATTCGTTGCGGCCCAGGCGTTTGCCGTAGGGGTTCAGGAGCTGCCTGAAATTAATTCTGAACCGGCGCTTCGGATTCTGATGAAAAACCTTGGTTAGAATCTCATATAGCTTTGGATGCTTCTCGGCCAGTTGATCAGGCTTCTCGAAGAAATACTCCGTTACTACTGCAAAAAATTCTGCTTCGCTGGTGGCTCCATATGGGTTTATGTCTGATTTACCGGCCTTTATGTTTTTAATTTTGCGGTACATCAGCTCCTCCCAGGGCTTTAGTAACTCTTCAGGCATATAAGCTTTCGGCACACCATCAATCTCTCCGTCGGCTTGGTCGAGCATATGCGCAAATTCGTGGATACCCACATTCTTGCGGTCGGCCATATCGTTAAAGCCCTGCTCCAGCGCCGGCTTAGACAAAGTTACATAATGGTCGTTCTGAAAAGGGTTTACACGACCCAGTACCTCCGACACAGCTTCGCTTTTTTCATCTTTAAAGCGGTGTATACTTCCCGGAAAAACAATAACCTCGCCTAAGTTCTGATACTCCCAATCTTTAAATCCAAAAATAGGAATAATCGCACTTGATGCTACCAGTACTTTGGTGGTATCGTCTATTTCTGTCTGGATGCCGGTTATTCGCTTTTCTGATAAAAAAAGCTGAACCATTTTTTCGAACTGTGGTTTCTTTTCGTCAGTCAGGGTGTGATAAAACCCCACCCTGTCTTGCAGCACTTTGCGCCACAAGACAGGAAACTCTGTAGCAAGAACTTTTTTGCGATGCCTGCTTTTGCGCGTAGCCCACCTGTATAACAGCAGGCACAGAACTGCTGTAAAAAGAATAAAAACAATATAACCCATGAGCACCTTTAACGGACAATCCTGAGGAAAGATCTTAGGAAACTAACAAATTGCAGCCTCTTATATCGGAGTTGTCGAAACGGCCCAGCACTTCGAAAGAACCATCGGGGTAAAGTTTTCCAATATCTTTAGTTTCGATAAAAGCACAGGAGTCTACATTGGCCAGATCTATGACGTTAATACCACCTGTACGGCTGCTGGTGCTCACCTGAAACGGATCATTGAGGTCGCGGAGGAGAATGCGCATCGAAAAGCCTGGCCAGAACAAGCCGTTGCCGAAAGAATAGCCCTGCGAAAGAAGCTCAGTCATACCGTATTCCGAATGAATTTCAGTTACTCCTAGTCCTTTCTGCAATTGAGCATGCAGTTCTTCCCTGATCATTTCTTTGCGCCTGCCCTTCATGCCGCCTGTTTCCATTACAGTCACGCCACTTAAGTCTTCCTGCCCGTTCAGCTTATCTGCCAAATCAAGCAGGGCATACGACACTCCCATAAGCAACACTTTTTTCTGGTGCTGTTTTGCCTGTCGCAAGGCCTGTAACAGCAGATCGTGGTTGTGCAGGTAAAACCCCTCTGCCTGCTGCCCTGTTTGCTTTATAAAATAATCTACCATAGCAACCAGCGACGATCCCCCCTGCTCCAGGTAAGATGGTAACAAGGCTAGCACGGTGTAGTCCTGCAATGAACCGTAAAACTTCTCGAAGATTTGCCGGGAAGTTTGCTCGTACCAGGCCAGGTTCGACACCAGGTGCTGACTGCGGGTGCTTTGGGTGGTGCCACTACTGTAGAAAATGACCTCAGGCTCAAATGCCCCGGTAACTACACGATGCGTTTTAAAGAACTCGATGGGCAGGAACGGGATTTCCTCCAGGCTCTTAACCTGCTCAGCATCAACTCGAAGATGATGCAAATACTCGCGGTATACCTCGTTATGCTGGGCCTGATAACGAAACAACGCAAGGGTAGCTTCTTCAAAATTAAAACTTTGTGACTGATGCAGTTGCAGTATGTGTTGGGCTTTAAAATCCATCCAAAAATTTATAACAAATGCGTTATCTAATCGTTTGATTTAGTAAATTTAGCTTCATTTTCTGACATCCTCATGAAATACCTGTTTAAGTATAGCGCTGTGCTTTTGTTGCTGCTTGTGCTTTTTAGCTCCTGCCGTAAAGAGCCTGTGTATGATGTAGTGCCTCACATCGAATTTAAACGTGTGGAAAAATTTACCTACGATGAATTTGGGCTAAAGCGAGATCAGATCAGTATTGTGATTGGCTTTCAGGATGGGGACGGCAACCTGGGTCTTTCGCGCACCTCAGATATAGACAAGGAACCTCCTTTTGATTTTGGCTCGCCATACTACAACAACTTTATGACCAAGCTGTACATAAAAAGGCCGCAGCCTAACGGAGAGTCCAAATTCGAAGAATACATTTTCCCGGTTCAAGGCTTCGACTTTAGTGGCCGCTTCCCAAGACTTTCGACCGATGATAGAACGGAACCCCTGGAAGGAGAAATAAAATATACCTTCGACATCACTTCAGACTTGTTTAGGATAGGTGACGTTATAAAATTCGATGTTTTTATTTATGACAGGACTTTACCTGTTCCACACAGAAGCAACACCGTTTCGACTAGCGAGATTACCCTTTTCCAATAATTAGCTTCCTAACCTCAGGAAGGTCATTTTTATTAGAATAATTCTAGGCTATAAAAGCAAGAGCCTGCGGTAGTGTCACCGCAGGCTCTTGCTTTTTGCTGTTATGTTATTGCATCTTTATTAGAACAGAGCCGGGAAGTTCTCCGGGTCTGAATCGTGCATGAGACTGTACACAGCTTCGAACACATCTTCGGTATTTGGCTTAGAGAAATAATCGCCGTCAGAAGCGTATGGTGGTCGGTGCGCGTGTGCCGACAAGCACTTGGGCTTGGTATCGAGGTAGCGCCAGGCATCTTGCTCATCTACTACCTGCTGCATCATGTAGGCGGTAGCACCACCTGGCACATCTTCGTCAGCGAACAGTACGCGGTTTGTTTTCCGTAGCGAGTCGGTTATGAGGTGGTCCACATCAAATGGCAGTAGCGTTTGCACATCTATTACTTCGCAGGAAATGTCATGCTCTTGTAATTGAGCAGCTGCCTCCATTACAATGCGGCACATAGAGCCGTAGGTAACCACTGTCACATCAGTGCCTTCTCTAAGAGTTTCGGGCTTGCCCAAAGGTACCGTGAACTCCCCTATGTTGCTCGGAATTCTTTCTTTCAAGCGGTAACCATTGAGGCACTCGATTACCAGCGCCGGCTCATCAGATAAAAGTAAAGTGTTATAGAAACCGGCGGCCTGGGTCATGTTGCGCGGCACCAGCAGGTGCATCCCTCTGATACTATGCAGAATCATGCCGATAGGAGAACCTGAATGCCAGATACCTTCAAGTCGGTGCCCGCGGGTGCGCACGATCAGGGGAGCTTTCTGGCCTCCTTTGGTGCGGTACTGCAAGCAAGCCAGGTCATCAGATAAAATTTGTATCGCGTACAGTAAGTAATCGAGGTACTGGATTTCAGAAATCGGCCGGAGCCCACGCAGAGCGGCACCTATTCCTTGCCCTACAATAGTACACTCTCTAATTCCTGTATCTGTTACCCGGAGCTCGCTGTACTTTTCCTGCAAGCCTACAAAAGCCTGGTTAACATCGCCTATACGGCCTACATCCTCTCCAATGGCAAACACACGCGGGTCGCGTGCCAGCATAGCATCGAAGCAGGCGCGGAGCACTTCGCGGGCATCTACTAATGGAGCCTTCTCGTCATATTCAGGTTTTATTTCCTCTACCAGCAGGGCCGCCTCATCGGACTGGCTATAGAGATAAGAATTATAACGCTCTGTGTTCTCCCCCATAACCTGCTCTAGCCAGCCAGTTAGTTCCCGCTTAGCCTCGCTGCGCTCATGGCGCACATAACGCAGGGCTTTGCGCACAGCCTTCATGGCATCCGTCCGGATGGGATTGATTGTTCTGCGAAGGTCTTCTTTTATTTTGGCTATTTCTGTGGCATGCTCTGTTGCAGCCTCAGCCAGGTTCCCGAGCAGCCTGATCGCCTCATCGTGATCTACCTTAATATCTTCTGCAAAGGCGTTCCAGGCGTTGCTGCGGGCAGCACGCACATCGTCTTTTGCTTCTGCCTCGATCTGATCGAGCTGCTCTTCGGTGGCAATGTTGTTTTCCAGAATCCACTCCCGCATTTTTTTCAGACAGTCGAACTCAGCCTCCCAATCCAGGCGCTCCTGCGGCTTGTACCGTTCATGAGAGCCGGAAGTGGAATGCCCCTGGGGTTGCGTTACCTCTTCCACATGTATAAGCACGGGCACGTGCTCCTCCCGGCAAATGCGCACCGCTGCCTCGTATGTTTCGCAGAGAGCGGCATAGTCCCAGCCTTTTACTCTGAAAATTTCGTAGCCCTGCTCCTCTTTGCTGTAGCGCTGGAAGCCCGATAAGATTTCTGAAATGCTGCCTTTGGTAGTCTGGTACTCAGATGGAACTGAAATACCATAGCCATCGTCCCAAACAGAGACCAGCATGGGCACTTGCAGCACACCCGCCGCGTTTATAGCCTCAAAAAACACTCCTTCTGAGGTAGAAGCATTGCCAATAGTACCAAAAGCCACTTCGTTGCCGTTGTTGGAGAACCCGCTTAAATGCTGCAACCCCGGGTTCTGGCGGTACAGTTTAGAGGCATAAGCCAGCCCCAAAAGGCGAGGCATCTGCGCTGCCGTAGGTGATATGTCTGCGCTGGAATTTTTCATTTCCACCTGGTTTTTCCACTTGCCTTCGTCATCAAGCAGGCGGGTGCCAAAGTGGCCGTTCATAGAGCGCCCCGCCGTAGAAGGGTCCGCTTCTAAATCGGTGTGGGCATATAACTGTGCAAAATACTGCTGCAGTGTAAGCTCGCCAATAGCAAACATGAACGTCTGGTCACGGTAGTATCCTGAACGGAAATCGCCTTTCTGAAAAAATTTGGCCATTGCCAGTTGCGGTACTTCTTTCCCATCCCCGAAAATTCCGAATTTTGCCTTGCCCATAAAAACTTCTTTCCGACCGGTAAGGCTGGCCTGTCGGCTCTCCCACCCGATGCGGTAATCGTTTAAAATTTCCTGGGTACTGAGTTTTTGAGTAATAGATGCTTCAGCAGTCTGCATGTTTTCTCACTAATAACTGTAAGTATGATTTAAACCAAAAGTAAGGAAGATTTCCCCTAAATTCAAATGGAGGGTTTTCCCCCAAACAAAATTGGCATAGTATTGGACACTATATTTTTGAAAAAGTTTTTATATCTTTGTTTGATTTTCACAGGATTCTCGTACCTTCTATATAATTAAAACCATACGGGCATGAACAAAAAGCTTTACTACCTATTGGTACTGTGCTTTCTTGCAACAGGCTATGCTGCTAACGCGCAAGGAGACCTTAAATTTGAAAAAGAGACGCATGATTTTGGCACCATTGCCGAAGGCGTACAAGCTACTTACGAGTTTCAGGTAAAAAATGTAGGAAATCAGCCGGTAGTTATTGCAAATGTTCATCCATCTTGCGGTTGTACTACACCAGACTGGACCAAAGACCCGATCCTGCCAGGCAAAACAGGTGTTATAAAAGCAGTTTATAACAGCACTGGCCGCCCTGGACCGTTCCATAAAGCTATTACAGTTACCTCTAACACAGCCACTCCTACTAAAACTATTTTTATAAAAGGAGAGGTTGGACCAAAAGATTTAAAAACAAGTTATACGCCGGAACAAAAAGCAGCATCGCCGCGTTTGGCAGTTGGAACCACAAGTTATAACTTTGGCAAACTTGAAAAAGGTCAAAAAGCAGTAGCCAAATTCACTGTAAAAAATACAGGAAAACAAGACCTCGTAATACAGGGTGTAAGGTCGGCCTGCAACTGTGTAAGCATTAAATCTTCGGAGGCTGCAATAAAACCAGGACAGCAAGGAAATTTGGAACTAACTTATATTCCTGCTATGTTAAGAGAGCAAAACGAGGTAGTAACAGTTATTTCTAATGATATAATAATGCCAGATCTGAAACTAACGCTAAAGGCAAATGTAGTAGAGACACTGGCTTCAAAAAATATGTTAAGGGAGGGCTCACAGCCGGTACCTTTCAGATAGTTTTTTTCATAGTTTTATTTTGTACTAATGGCAGTGATTTTGTCGCTGCCTTTTTTCATTTCCAATACTTCCGATTCAATCTAGACGCCACATTTTCAGTACAATTAACGTAAACAAAATCTGCAGCCTGGCCATGTAGCCCGGCTATTTTTTTTAGAGGCAGAAATAGTATATTTGCGCACATTTATCTGAAACCACACACCATCTACACCATCTACAATCATGATTATCGGAATTCCAAAAGAAATCAAGAACAACGAAAACCGGGTAGGAGCCACTCCTGCAGGCGTTTCGGAGTTAGTTCGCCACGGGCACACCGTTAATGTGCAAGCTACTGCCGGAGAAGGAAGTGGCTTTAGCGACGAAGAATACCAACTTGCCGGCGCTACCATTTTACCTACCATAGAATCGGTATATGCCAGCGCCGACATGATAATTAAAGTGAAGGAGCCAATTGAGCCGGAATATAGCCTGATAAAGGAAGGCCAACTGCTGTTTACTTACTTCCACTTCGCGTCTTACGAACCACTCACGCATGCCATGATAGAGCGCAAGGCTATTTGCCTTGCTTACGAGACGGTAACAAAAGCTGACAAAAGCTTGCCGCTGTTAGTACCTATGTCAGAAGTAGCAGGCAGAATGGCCATACAGGAGGGTGCTAAATACCTGGAGAAGCCTCTGAAAGGCCGCGGGATTTTGCTGGGTGGCGTGCCCGGTGTGCGGCCTGCCAAAGTTATGATTTTAGGCGGTGGCGTAGTTGGGACTAATGCCGCCAAGATAGCAGCCGGTATGGGAGCAGATGTTACTATCTTAGATACGAACCTACAGCGCCTGCGCTACCTCGATGATATAATGCCAGCTAACGTAAACACCTTTATGTCTAATAAATACAACATCCGGGACCTACTGCCTACGCACGACCTGATTGTTGGCGCTGTGCTTATTCCGGGTGCCAAAGCACCTCACCTGATCACCCGCGATATGCTAAAGCTAATGCGCCCCGGAACTGTACTGGTAGACGTTGCCGTAGACCAGGGCGGCTGTATAGAAACCTGTAAACCAACCACACACGAAGATCCAACTTACATTATCGACGATATAGTGCACTACTGCGTTGCCAACATGCCGGGGGCAGTGCCTTATACCTCTACCCTGGCCCTTACCAATGCTACCTTACCGTACGCCATAGAACTTGCCAACAAAGGCTGGCAAAAGGCCTGCACCGAAAACCAGGAGCTGAAAACCGGCCTGAACGTAGTACATGGTAAAATTGTATTTCAGGGAGTGGCAGAGGCTTTTAACCTGGAGTATGTACCGGTAGAAACTGTACTGGCGTAGCAACAGCAAAGAAGATTGAATAAGAAACTACAGCCATCTATTTGATGGAATTTTCAAAAATGCCTTGTACCGCAAAGTACAAGGCATTTTTGTAACCACACAGCAGGTTTCAGGCAAATTATTCTAATCAAAAGGGCCTTCCAGAGGTGTTTTTTACACTTTATTCCTAAGGTGTTGCCACCCTGTCCTGCTCTTCTAAGGCTTCATAAGTCAGGATTGTTGCAGAAAGGCCTCACCCACACAACCATTTCTCACTGTATATAGGGCGGTATCTCCTGCAGCGGCACAAATGTTCTGGTTTTGAAGTCGACTTGCCAGCAATAATGTTGTAAGCCATTAGTAATAACCAGCAGCCTTGCCTTTACCACCTGGTTGTAAGTAGAAACCTGTTTCACTACTTCCTGCGTAATGGGAACATGCGCGGCTTTACATTCAACCAAAAGTTCTGGTTGGCCGGCATGATTGTAAATGCAAATATCAGTTCGCTTATGCAGTTGATTGTAAGTAGCTCCCCTTTCTACGCTAACAAGCCCCCGCGGGTAGTGCAGGTCTTTTAGCAGGTAATGAATAAAGTGCTGCCTTACCCATTCTTCTGGAGTCAGCAATACGTATTTGCGCCGGAGTTCATCAAAAATCAAAGAATTAGCGCCAGATTGCTTAATTTTGTAAGCATATGTTGGCAAATTCAGTCGTTCCATGCCGCAATTTAGCTTAATTACACCCTCGGCCCTATTACTGGAGCGCTTCATTATTAACTAGAAAAACATGAAAACCAAAGAAGAGATCGTAAGTGATTGGTTACCCCGATATACCGGAGTACCTTTAAATGAATTTGGAGAATACATTTTGCTGACCAACTTTAGCAATTATGTACGCATGTTTGCCGATAGATTTGAGGTGGAAGTGCGTGGCCTGGACAAACCTATGCAAACGGCAACCGCTAACAACATAACCATTATTAACTTTGGTATGGGTAGCCCCATGGCAGCAACCGTAATGGATTTGCTATCAGCCATTTCGCCAAAAGCGGCACTCTTTCTGGGTAAGTGTGGTGGCCTCAAAAAGAAAACCCAAATCGGAGACCTTATACTGCCTATCGCGGCTATTCGAGGCGATGGCACATCAGATGACTACATGCCTTCCGAAATACCAGCGCTGCCATCGTTCCGGCTGCAGCGAGCGGTGTCTTCCATGATCAAAAAACACGAAATGGATTACTGGACTGGCACTGTGTATACAACTAACCGCCGGGTGTGGGAGCACGATGATGCCTTTAAAGAGTACCTACGCCAAATTCGGGCCATGGGTATCGATATGGAAACCGCCACTATTTTTACAGTAGGCTTTATCAACTCCATTCCGCATGGTGCGCTTTTGCTAGTTTCGGATATTCCCATGACGCCGGAAGGCGTGAAGACATCTGCCAGCGACCAAGTAGTAACAGCCAATTACGTAGAAAAGCACCTTACCATCGGCATAGACTCTTTAACAGAGCTTATTAACTCAGGTGAGTCGGTTAAACATATGCGCTTTGAGTAAAACAGATGAATAAATTTTTACACGCTCTTATAGCCGCTGCTTTTGGCAGCGGCTTCCTTTTTAGTGGCTGCACCAGCAAACCAAAGGCCGACCTGCTCATTTACAATGGCAACATCTACACAGTAAACGATCAGTTTGACAAAGCAGAGTCATTCGCCATAAAAGATGGCAAAATTCTGGAAGTGGGCACTACCGTCGATCTGCAGGCTAAATATCAGGCTACTGAACAAGTAGATGCAGCAGGCAAAACCATTTATCCTGGTTTTATAGACGCCCATTCCCACTTCTACCGCTACGGCCTTTCGCTGCAATCTGCCGACTTGGTAGGTACAGGCTCCTTTAAGGAGGTGGTACAACAGGTGGTGCGCCACATGCAGCAGCACCCAGCGGCCGATTGGATTACCGGAAGGGGCTGGGACCAAAACGATTGGCCTGTTAAGGAGTTTCCAACTAAAGACACACTGGATTTACTTTTTCCCGACACTCCTGTAATCCTGAACCGGATAGATGGGCATGCGGCACTGGCAAACCAGAAAGCATTGGATCTGGCAGATGTTACGCCGCAAACAACACTAGTGGGAGGCATCGTAGAGGTTAAAAATGGCAAGCTAACTGGTATTCTCATAGACAATGCCGTAAACGTGGTAACCAGCAAAATACCTGAACCAGATGCAGAAGAGCAGCGACAGGCACTTTTAAATGCCGAGAAGAATTGTTTTGCGGTAGGCCTGACCTCACTCGCTGATGCCGGCCTGGATAAAGCAAACATAGACCTAATGGACAAGCTGCAGAAACTAAATGAGCTGCAAATAAGGATCTATGCTATGTTAAATCCGAGCCAGGAAAACCAGGACCATTATTTTAAACATGGCATTTACAAAACAGACCGGCTCCATGTACGGTCTTTTAAAATTTATTCTGATGGCGCCCTCGGCTCCAGAGGTGCCAGCTTATTGCAACCTTACCAGGACCGTCTAGGGCATTTTGGCTTTTTGTTGGCCTCGCAACAAGAATTCAGGAATATAGCCTCCCTCCTGCACCAGCATGGTTTCCAGATGAACACACATGCCATAGGAGATTCAGCTAATAGGTTGCTACTCGATATCTACGGAGAAGTATTAGGTGGGCAAAACGATAAACGCTGGCGTATTGAGCATGCGCAGATTATAAACCCTGCTGATATGGCCAAGTTTGGCCGCTACAGCATTGTGCCATCGGTACAACCCACACATGCCACCTCCGATATGTACTGGGCCGGTGAACGGTTAGGGACTCACCGCCTCCCGCATGCTTACCCTTATAAAGAGCTACTGCAGCAAAATGGCTACCTCGCCCTGGGCAGCGATTTCCCGGTTGAGGATATTAACCCCGTATTTGGTTTCCATGCAGCTGTTGCGCGACAGGATGCGGAGCAGTATCCCCCCGGTGGCTTTCAGATGGAAAACAGCTTGACGCGCGAGGAGGCTTTACGCGGAACTACCATTTGGGCCGCCAAAGCTAACTTCGAAGAAAAAGAAAAAGGAAGTATAGAACCAGGCAAATTTGCTGACTTTGTTATAGTAGACCGGGACTTGATGACCATAGCACCTGAAAAAATGCGGGACTTAAAGGTTCTCAGCACTTATATAAACGGCAAGTTGGTTTACCATTTTAAATAAAAAGAACTGGCAAACCGCCAGATACTGCCTCTGGAAAGCGAATATTCTAATGAAAACAGCCTTCCGGAGGCTTTTTTAATATTTTGGGGTTTGGGCTGATAAGATAAATGATCGTACTTAATCACTAGCTTTCCCACAACTCTCGCACACCAGCAAAAAAAACTTTCAGGCATTTTTTTAACGAATTTAGCTCTGGAAGGGCATGTTCATTAGAATAATTTGCCTGTTGATAAAACGGCATAAATCCCATTGCCGTGTAGCCAGAAGCACTTCCTCCTGCACAACAGAAGGAAGCTATTTAGCAGCAGTGGCTCTTTCGGTTTCAGTAGCAGCCATACGCTTGCCTTTCACGAAAAACAGGAAGAACAGGCCGATTAAAAAGAAGACACCCAATGCCAGCACACTGTTCCGCATGGAACCTGTTAGCTGGGCAATTACACCATAAGCCAGGGTACCGAGTACAATCGAAATTTTCTCGGTTACATCAAAAAAGCTGAAAAAAGAAGCGTGGTCGGTGGTTGAGGCAGGAATAAACTTGGAATAGGTAGACCTGGAAAGCGATTGAATGCCTCCCATAACTGAACCTACTACGGCTGCCAGCACATAAAATTCGGTGGCACCTTGTATAAAATAAGCTCCTACACAAATTCCAATCCAAACAAAAACGGCTATGATCAGCGCCCGGATATTACCATACTTCTCAGATAAAAAGGCAAAACCGTACGCTCCGGCAATTGCCACTAACTGGATAATAAGAATGGTCATGATCAGGGCCTCGTCTGGCAAATTTAATATCTCGATTCCAAAAATAGTGGCTACATACATTACCGTTTGCACACCCATATTGTAAAAAAAGTAAGCTAATAAGAAGCGCTTCAGCATGGGCAACTCCTTCACCTGGTTCAGGACCTTCTGCAGTTCCCTGAAACCATTCAGCATCCAGCTGCCCTGGGGCCTGCGCTGGTATATATTTCCGGGTAAATGGTAAAAAGTGTATTGGGCGAAACCAAACCACCACAGACCTGTAGTCAGGAAGGCAATGCGAGGAGGCAGGCTAGTGTTTTCTGGTGCAATGAAAAATATTTCGGGCTTTAGAATCATGGCCAGGTTAAAGACCAAAAGTAATACACTGCCGATATAGCCCATGGCAAAGCCCCGCGCACTCAGCTTGTCATACTGGTCTTCTGTGGCGATTTCAGGCAAATAGGCATTGTAGAACACAATACTCCCGCTAAACCCAATGGAGGCTAATACAAACAGCACAACGGAAAAAGTAAATGTCTCTTTTGTGAAAAAATAAAGAGCTGCGCACGACAGTGAGCCCAGGTAACAGAACAGCTGCATAAACAGCTTTTTGCGGCCGCTGTAGTCGGCAATAGCTGTTAAAAAAGGACTCATCAATGCTATTATTAAAAAAGAGGCTGAAACCGCATATGAAAAAAGCACGGAGCTCTGCACGCTAAACCCAAAGAATGACACAATAGAGGACCCATCCGGGTTTTTAGCCACAGCACTATAATAAATAGGGAATATAGTGGAGGTTATAACCAGAGAATAGACAGAATTAGCCCAATCGTAGAAACACCATGCCCTGGTTATAGTTTTATCATTCTTTTGCATGTGGAAATATAGCAAAAATATTCTCTTCTAAATTAGAGGCAGGTGCAGATTCAGGTCATACTCTGCTTTCGCTGTTGGAGCCTTTGCAGCGCAAGTTCCCACAGTTGCTCATAAGGTATAATTTCTACTTCAGCAAAAGCCTCTGTTTGCATAGGAGTAGCACGAAGCTTCTTAAAAAGATAACGACCTTTGGCTCGACTCCCAATAGGATCCAGCTTCTCCCGCAGCATCAGGAGCACCAGCTTCAGGAACAGTCGTGGCCGCTCTGTTCCCTTTTTGTTTAAGTGCTTGGCAATGTACTTCCTGATTCGATCTATGTGAGACGAGGGATCCAATTCCCCTTTCTGCTGCAACAGGTTAAA
Organism: Pontibacter sp. 13R65; assembly: GCF_047525655.1. Classification (NCBI taxonomy): domain Bacteria; kingdom Pseudomonadati; phylum Bacteroidota; class Cytophagia; order Cytophagales; family Hymenobacteraceae; genus Pontibacter; species Pontibacter sp. 13R65. The sequence continues at coordinate 10,125 of NZ_JBLIQL010000039.1, read as the reverse complement.
AAATTCCAGAATGATAATTGCAACATTATAGCCTTCTTTGTCATGCTGAGAAATCTTCAGCAACTCCTCAAACCCAGGAGAATTTACAGGTTCTGCGCTTTTATCTATAGAAGCTATGAGATTGTAAAATTGAATATTTAATGTCCAGCGCTCTTTCATCAGCTGACTCAAAATTTCTGCGACTCCCGAACTGAGAAATTGCTGAATTAGCTTGCCAGCCAATTTGTAGGACCTATTGTGTATAGCTAATAAAAAATAGTTCTCTATATACGATGACCATGATGTTGAGCCATAAATGAAGGAAGATTCTATAGTTTGAGCAAAGCGTAATCCTTCTTCGTATTGTTGGAGTTGCTGTAGAGCAAAAAGCTTAACAAACTTGTAATACCTTAAATCAACGTTTAAGTCTGATATTTGCTTATTTCTCACCATGGTCTCTACTTTATCTGCATTCCGTATTACTTCGGCAAAGTTTCCAGCTGTTTCATGGTAAAAGTTAAAGATATACTGCCAGTACCTAAAAATTTTGGTAGACTGAGTTTCTAACCATTTTTGACGCATATCCTCCATTATTTGAGGCAATTCTCTAATTATTGCAGCACGCGAGGCATTAGATTTGAGCATAAATAACTTGGCTCGCTGAAAAGTCACGTCTACTTCAAATTCTATATCAGAAATTCTTTTATAATGTTTTAATTCTTGCTCATATTCATTAAACAGGACTTCATCCCTCATCAGACCTGTAGCATTATAGGCATACTCATAGCATCTAAGTAATAAACCTACATTATCTATTTTCTTAGCTAATCCAATTGCCTGCTGAACAAATTTATGAGCCAAATGATGCTCTGCTAACCTTAGGAGTGTTAATACTCTATTCAGCTTTATCAAACATTGATGCTCTATGTAAGCATAGGGCAGAAGTTCCTTATCGCTTAGATCTACTTGGTCAATTGCTGAAAAAAGCTTTTTAATCAGCCTTGACTTTAACATCTTATAGCCTTTGGCATTCAACTCGCTACCATAAAGAGCCAACATAGCTTGGGAATCAGTTTTTACTTTTCCATCTCTGACCAGCAGATATAATTTTACCTCTAGATTTTCCTCAGATATGTGGAGGTAAGCATCTAATGACTTTCTTGCTCTTTTTTCTAATATCTTAATTAATCTAATTAATTCAATCATCTTATTTTTGCACCCTTACTGAATCCGTTTACTTCTCAAAGTCTCGATTACGTGTTCCCATAGATGTTCATAGGGTATAATTTCTATTTCAGCATATGCGTCACCAGGAGGTGAAGTTTCTAAGAGTTTCTGGTAATATTTTTCTCCTTTAGCTAAGCATTCATCTACATCAAAGTTTTCTACCACGGTAAGTATTAACAACTTCAAAAATATTTTACTTCTGCTACTAAAAGAGTCTTTAAGATGAGCTAAAATGTATTTTTTAAGGCTTTCAATACGGTACATCAATGCCTCGCTATCTCCTTTCTGCAGGAAGTACATAAACTGAAGAATAATAATGGCTACATTAAACCCTTGTTTATCCTTACTATATTCTGGAACAGTAGAGGCAAAAGACTGAAAATTGAACGTAGAAGATAGCAGTGAATTATGGCTCAAAAAGGTGAGGTAAGATTTATAGAGCGCCCAACGTTCACGGGCGGTTTTGGTAATTTTTTGTATTGCACGATTTTCGTAGACTTCAATTATTATTTGCTGAGCCAACTCATACTTCTTGGCATGTGCTGCCAATAGTAAATAATTTTCCATAAAAGAAAACCAATTAGGAAAGTTTGGATCAAAACTCTCTTTATATTCAATAGCATAATTTAACCCTACATCATAAATCTTTGCCCTAAGATGCGCATAAACTAAAATAAACTTCTGAAACTGAGGTTCGTTTCTAAATTCATTAATCAACCCCTCCTGTGACCAAACCTCAACCTGTTTTGTGAATGATATAATCTTTTCAAAGTCGCCAATCAATTCATTATACCAAATTACAATTCTATAAAAATATTCAAAGGTTTCAAATGTTTTAGTGAGCATCCATAATTCCTCTAATCGAGTAAGCATCTCAGGAATATGAGGGAGGAAATTCTTTCTAGTATTAACAGATTTATTTATATTTAGCTTGAATGTTTGATATAAACCTTTTGCTTCTGTTTCATAGGTTAATTTTTGATTATAAAGATCAAATTCTTCTTTGATCTTCATATAATTGGTTAAATTACCTTCTTCAACTTCTATTGTAAGTTTAAATTCTAATACAGAAACAGTTAATTTGGTAAAATCATATTTCTTAGATATACTTATAGCTTTGTTCAGCAATTTGTTAGATATATCATATTCTGTCTGACGTATTAGTACACCTGCCTGATACAGATACTGTAAACATTCCTGTTCATAAATAATGTAACTTCTAAGTTTGGTTTTAGAGAAATCAAATAGGAAAAGAAATTTAAATAATTTTTTCTTTAGCCTATGTTTTAGCATTTTATATCTTACATCATTCGTATCAGGTGTATTATATAAGGTGTATACTGCTTCTGAATCAGATGCAAATTTACCTGATCGTACTCCATTGATAAGCTGATTTTCTTTGCTGTTTTCGTTCTGATAATCCTGAAGGGTAAAAGGGCTTTGTTCACAGTAAGAAACGATATCAAGCAATTTCCTAAGTTCCTGCATTATTAAGATCAAATTTCGTTACAAAATAATATTATTATATTTTTTCAATAATAATACCATGTTACTTTCAATTAATATTATTCTTTTTTTCTAAATTATTAAAAAATTAACTTTGATCTAACAAATCTAGCCTTCTAAGTTACTTTTTAGCGATATTAATCAAATTATTAATTTGATTAATCAATAAATAAGCTAGTTAATTAATTTTTTTCATATATAATACAATATTAACCATTGTTACTTTAAGAGCCAAACTTTCCTTTCTAACTGGCTAATTAGCCGTAAATTTGTTTCAACAATCAACTAATAAAAAAGCCGACCAATGGAAATTATCGTTTACTTATTACTTCAGTTAGGCATCCTGTTTGGAAATCCAGAAGTACCACAAAAATCCACTAAAGCTGTTAAATCTGACCAGGTTCAGAAAATGCAAATTAACAGTATGTCAACTACCCCTTCGAACCTTGATGGAGGATCTGGTACTTGGGGCGACAACGGATAAAATTAATAGCTTAACTTTAAGTAGCTTTTTCCCTATATTGCCGAAGGTACAGAAATAGACACCCGGCAACTAATGAAAAAGACGGCTAACCTAGTTTGTTTCCTTTTCCTTTTATTAAGCTTCTGTAGTCAGCCTCAGCGCCGACCGGATGAGGTACAGGTGCGCCTGTTTAACGATCCGGAAACGCTGAATCCTGTTAGCTATCAGAACAGTGGTGCGCTTCAGATTATCAATCTGCTGTTCCAGAGCTTATTAACAGTTGACTTAGAAGATAACAGACTTAAACCATCATTGGCAGAAGCATTACCGGAAATAGTGCAAGGTGATACTCTCACCATGTTTACCTATAATATTCGGGAAGAGGCGGAGTGGTCTGATGGTAGTTCTGTAACGGCAGCAGATGTGGCTTTTACCCTCAAAGTCATGTTGGCTCCCTTAGTGAATAATGAGCAAATAAAATCGCAGATAGAGTTCGTTCGGGACTTTATCAAATATGAAAGCGACCCTAATAGATTTACATTCGCCTGCAGGAGCTTCTCCCCAGAAATGGAGCTCCTGACAGGCGATTTCTTTATTTTACCCGAATATCTTTTCGACCCTGATGGCCTACTACAGGCCTTTACCGTAAAGCAGTTAGCAACAGGTGATCCTGATTTAGAAAACAATGCCCAGCTTAAAAGCTTTGCAGACCGCTTTAACAGCGTAGACTTCGCCCGAAATAGAGAAGTACTTAAAGGCAGTGCAGGGTATGAACTTGAAAACTGGACTACGGGCCAGTATGTAATCCTTAAACGGAAAGAGAACTGGTGGGGCAATAATACTAAATCCGACACTCCCTATCTTACCGCTAATCCTAACCAAATCAGCTTTCAGATTATACCTGATAATACCACTGCTTTGCTCGCCCTCAAGAGCAAGCAGCTCGATGTTTTAAACAATATACCAGCCACAGAGTTTACTCTTTTGCGCAAAGACTCCACCTTTACAAAAGACTACGCCCTGCACGCACCGGATAGTTATGACTTTAATTATGTGGCGCTTAATACTCGTTTACCTAAATTTAACAACAGGTATACCAGACAGGCTATTGCACATTTATTAGATGTAGATAACCTTATTAAGGTAACGCTAAGTAACTATGGCACCCGAACTGCCGGTCCTGTACCACCGGCCGCACCAAATTATTATAACCAAGACATTACCTTATATCCCTATAATCAGGCTAAAGCAGCAGATCTGCTGAAAGCTGGGGGTTGGACCCACAAAGAGGATGGCTGGTACAAAAGCCTGAATGGCAAAAATGAGAAACTGACCATAGAAGTTAACTACAGGGCGGGGAACACTATTTTCGAAAACTCCGCTTTGATCTTTCAGCAAAATGCAGCTAAAGCAGGCATTCCAGTAATATTACAACCGCTGGAGAGCAGCTTGTTCAGACAAAAGTCGAGGTCGTTTGAGTACGACATGTCATTTAGATCACTTAGTGGCAACCCGTTCATTTTTAACTTCAAACCTTTTTTCCATACTTCTTTTGCAGAAGAAGGAGGCAGCAACATAACAGGCTTTGGCTCCCCCGAAACCGATGCGCTGCTAGATGCCATAAATCTGGCTCAAAACGACAAAGAAAAGGCTGCCCTGCTGAAAGAACTACAGGTTGTTTTACACGAAGAAGCAGCCATGATTCCGCTTTACTACCTAAAAGAGCGCATAGCAGTTCACAAACGTTTCGGCAACACAAAAATTTCAGGCCTAAAACCCAATTATGATGTAAGCGCCTTCACGCTAAAAGAATAGACGGAGCAATGGCAGCTTTTCTGTTACGACGACTGTTTTATGGTTTATTGGCATTATGGCTGATCTCTACGCTTATATTTTTATTAAGCCGATTTTTGCCAGGTTCATTTGCCGCACAAAGCATTCTAAAAGAAAATGACAGTTTTTACAACACAGGCTCAATCGAAAGCCGGCAGGCAGCCTATCAGTCTTACCTTAGAAGAACCAGACTGGATCTGCCGCTTTTCTACTTCAGCATAAGTTCCAGCGCCCAACCCGACACAGCCATACAACTACTTCAGGAATCCGACAAGTTGCTTTTACAACAACTAAGTTGGCACTATGGCAATCCTAAACTGGCTACTGAATATTTCAGAAACTTGAAAAACTTAATTAAACGGGCAGGCCCACAGGCACAGTCAGAGGTACGTGTACATATACAGGAACTGCTGCAGACAACTGATGCTGCAAAAATCAAAAAATCTGCCGCGGCGCTGCAGCAACTTTTAGGCAGTTCTACAGAGAGTTTTCAATTGCAGCAAACCGCAGAGGCTTTAATTTACAGCAAACAACAGTGGAAAACATTGCTCCCACGCTTTAGCTGGCATGGTGGCCGCAATCAGTTTCATCAGTGGCTTAGCCAGTTGTTCCAGGGGAATTTAGGAAACTCTTACAGAGACAACAGCAGCGTATTGGACCTGGTTCTTAAAGCAATTGGTACCACCTGGTGGGTTCTGCTTCTGAGCATGCTGCTCACCACCTTTCTGGCGCTTGAGCTTAGCATCTTATTTGTAAAGCAGCGAGCAGGCAAATGGCGCAAAACCCTCCTACCCTTGCTCTTTATCACAGACAGAATACCTGTTTTCATACTTGCTTTACTTCTGCTTATTTTTCTGGCAAGCCCGGATTTCCTGCAACTCTTTCCGGTGTATGGCATGGGCGCTTACCAGCCCCAGGATCAACACTGGCTGCAGCGTTTCGTTAACCTATTCCCGTATATGGTGCTTCCTGTGGTGTGCCTGGTATGTGTTAACCTGCCTTATATAACAAACCAGTTTTACTGGTCGCTGTCCGATGTTTCGCACGCAGATTTTATTAGAACGGCAAAGGCCAAGGGCTTGTCCGAAAGGCAAGTGATCAGAAAACACATGCTGCGCAATGCTTTGTTTCCGATCATCACACTTTTATCTGATTTCTTGCCAGCCTTGGTTGGCGGCGTAGTAGTAATCGAAACTATTTTTGCTATTCCGGGAATTGGGAGATTACTAATAGAGTCGGTGCAGACGAGAGATTATCCTGTAATGGTGGGGGTAGTACTGGTTGTAGCTTTGTTTAAAGTTATAGCACATTTTGTTTCAGACATATTTTATGGGCTGGCTGACCCACGCATTCGTCAAAAATCCTGATGCACGCCTTTTTTAACAATATCAAGCACCTCTGGAAAAGCAAATTTGCTTTCAAGGCCGCCGTTTGGTATCTGCTCCTTTTTGTATTACTGGCACTACTGCTTCCTTTATTGCCGTTACAGTACTTACCAAATGAGCTACACCTGAACGCGGTGTATGTACCACCCTTTCAGTTCGGAGAAAAGCCATATCACTGGTTCGGCACCGATGCGCTTGGCCGCGATGTATTGGCTAATACTCTCTATGGTGCTCGCACTGCTCTTTTCATCAGTTTTCCGGTAGCTGTGCTTAGCTTGTTGTTGGGCTTAGTTACAGGCGTAGCAGCCGGCTTCTTTGGCGATAGAGGTTTTATGGTTTCCAGGGCCAGGCTGTTAAGTTTTCTGATTGCGCCAGCCTTTGTGCTTTACTTTGGATTGTATGTTCCGGCCAGGGCTATAACTTTATTACCAGGTAGCCTACTGCCACTTTGGAGTTTTTGCCTGCTGTTCCTGGCACTGCTCCTATTGCGGTTTGGAATAACTACTGCCTTGCATAAAGTTGCCTGGTTCAGAAAAGCAGTTCCTCTTCCCCTGGACCAGTTTCTGCTCCGCCTAATAGAAACTTTTACAAGCATCCCCAGACTAATATTTATATTGGTGTTCGTTTCGTTCTTGCCAGCCACTGTATTTTTGCTTTCTGCGACTTTGGTCTTAACCTACTGGACAGGTACTGCTCGCCTTGCCCGTGCAGAAATGCTCCGCATTAAAAACCTTCCTTATTTTGAATCAGCCAGAAGTTTAGGTACAACGCAATGGGGCTTGGTGTTCAGGCACGCGCTGCCGAATATGCTAGGGCCATTACTGGTTTCCTTTACGTTTGGATTAGCCAGTCTGCTCGCATTTGAGTCTACGCTTTCGTTTTTAGGTATTGGAGTACCAAGTACACTTGCCAGTTGGGGAAGGATGATCTCAGGGGTAAGGCACCATACGGCAGCATGGTGGCTTTTGGCGTTTCCTGGCATTTTCTTACTTCTTACAGTATTTGCACTTCAGGTCTGCAACTACTACATTCTATCTATTATGCAGAGGAAAAAACATTGATTGATGTTACTTTTTAATATCAATATATTCCAATATTATTCAAAATTCAATAAATTTATAATAATTACAAGATAAAAACAACATAAAAATAGCATTTACTCGTTAAGAATTTATCTTACTCAGCTTATAACCTCTTTTATCTCTCCTGTTATAAGTGTTACTTTTACACACTTAATTTCCTGCCGTACTAATTATAGAGTAAGTATTATTGTCTTCTAGAAGCACCTAACTACTTTACCTATGAACCAAACAGTACACTTAAGAAATCCGCACCAGCAGAAAAGCTTAAGTTGTTATTCTACTCATCCTTCACAAAATAAGCTCTATTCAACCGAGACAGAATCGGTAGGACATACTACTATTGATGGTAGCGTTCTTAATTATATGGCATGTGAACAGGCTGTAAATAATGGCTCCGGTATTTTTATTGGAGAATACTTTGTAGGAATAACAGAAAATACGAACGCATTTAACCATATGCCGCTGCTACACTATTAAGCAGGCTTTTACCTGAACAGGATGTCAGGTAGAAAAGAAACACTTTAGATTGTTAGTGTTTAATGGATAGTTGATATACCCTATAGATCGTCTGTAGGGTATATTATTTTTATACGCTTCCCAGCCTGATATTAATACTCTGAAGCCTCCGGAAGGGTGTTTTTATTAGAATAATTGTGTGGGTAAGGGCAGCTGCGAATTGTTGTGAGAGATGAATAAATGTTCCAATCAGATAGTTGTCCAAAGTACGCAGTTTGCAATTTCAATTTTTGGCTACAGACTCTTAATTAAAAGCTTCTAAATTTGCCTCCGGAAGGGCATTTTCATTAGCATAATTAGGTAAACCTTGTCCCAATCAGAACAGGTTGCGTATGATGCACCTGCAATAAGATAATTGCCTTTAGTGCCTCACAGCATCCTGCTGATGGTACAAAAAATGGGGAATTGTTTATACAGAAAGCATTTCTACTGCTTTAATCAGGTCGGTACTAATTTCCTTCTTTTTGGTGATGGTATCTTCGAAGGGGGTGTAAACCAGGCTGGAGTTAATAGTGCCTGCCATTACATTCTTCTGTCCATCCAAAAGTCCTTTTACACAGGCTATTCCCAACCTGCTGGCCAGCATACGGTCAAATACAGTTGGAGGCCCACCTCGCTGCACGTGGCCCAGAATGGTTACACGAGCATCCATATCAGGTAGTACTTCCATTACTTTAGTGGCTACTTTCATAGCGCCGCCTTCAATCTCACCTTCTGCAATAATAATAATAGACGATGTTTTAGAACGGCCCCAGCCGGCTCTAATGGTATCGATAATACTTTCTACAGTGGTAACGGCTTCCGGAATCATAGCTATTTCTGCCCCTCCGCCAATGGCACAAGGTATGGCAATATAACCAGAGTCACGGCCCATAACTTCTACAAAGAATACCCGCTCATGACTGTCTGCGGTATCGCGAATCTTGTCTATTGCCTCGAGGGCAGTGTTTACGGCTGTGTCGTATCCAATGGTGTAGTCGGTACCGTACAAATCGTTATCTATGGTTCCTGGTGCTCCTACTGTGGGTATGCCAAACTCCTCATAAAACAATTTTGCGCCGGTAAAAGTACCATTACCTCCAATAGCCACCAAGCCTTCAATACCATACTGTTGCAACTGGTCATAAGCTTTTTGACGACCTTCTTTGGTCATGAACTCTTTACTGCGGGCCGACTTAAGAATGGTACCGCCTTTTTGTATGATATTACTAACAGAAGACGAGTCCATTTTGAAAATCTCCCCGTTAATCATGCCATTGTAGCCACGCCGGATGCCGTACACTTCTAAGCCGTAGTAAACAGCAGCACGAACCACAGCCCGAACACAGGCATTCATGCCAGGGGCATCTCCGCCAGATGTATATACTCCTATTCTCTTCATAAAAAACACTTGATATAAAAACAGAGCCTTCTGTTACAAAGGCCCTGTTCAAAAAAATACTATTTAAATTATTATTGACCGATGCGTACGATCAGGTCGGCGGCTCTCTGGGAGTAGCCAGCCTCGTTGTCGTACCAGCCCACCACCTTCACCAGGGTGCCGTTCACCGAGGTCATGGCCGCGTCGAAGATGCAGGAGTGGGTGTTGCCCACGATGTCGATCGAGACGATCGGGTCCTCGGTGTACTCCAGGATGCCCTTCATGCTGCCCTCGGCCGCCTGCTTGAGCACCGCGTTGATCTCCTCCTTGCTGGCCTCCGTCTTCAGGATGCAGGTCAGGTCGNGGAGTGGGTGTTGCCCACGATGTCGATCGAGACGATCGGGTCCTCGGTGTACTCCAGGATGCCCTTCATGCTGCCCTCGGCCGCCTGCTTGAGCACCGCGTTGATCTCCTCCTTGCTGGCCTCCGTCTTCAGGATGCAGGTCAGGTCGGTCAGGGAGCCGTCCGGAATAGGCACGCGCATGGCCACCCCGTCCAATTTGCCCTTCAGGTGCGGCAGCACCAGCCCTACGGCCTTGGCAGCCCCCGTGGAGGTCGGCACAATGGAATAGGCCGCCGCACGGGCCCGGCGCAAGTCGCTGTGCGGGGCGTCCTGCAGGTTCTGGTCGGCCGTGTAGGCGTGGATGGTGGTGATGTAGCCCTTCTCGATGCCGAAAGCGTCGTCGAGCGCCTTGGCCATCGGGGCCAGGCAGT
>NZ_JBLIQL010000038.1:0-24901 GCF_047525655.1 Pontibacter sp. 13R65 | reverse complement strand
TATAGTCCTTGGGCTTGGTCCCAGGAAGCCTAGATATAGTAGGATCGGTTAAATATTATTTTTATGGTCACGTCCTGTTGCTGTACCGTGGCAAAGTGCGCATACACTCTTGCCACGGTACAGCAACGTGCAAAATTTTAAGTTATTTACCTCCATATAATTTACTCTCAATAGCATGGTTCATTATGTATATTAGTAGCAGGAAAGTGCCTTGGTAAGACGCTTCTCTACAGAAGTCTTTGGCTTCACCTTCCAATTTAAATGGCTTCAACTTTTCTTCTCCTCTCTGATTTTCATATAACACGACAAAGGGGAAGTCATAGATATCGAACCCGTGTTTCATGTAGATGTTGTCCCGAATCAACTCTCTTTCTCTAATGTTGCTAGCCTCTGACTTTTCTATACCTTCCAGAAATGATTGGGTCGGCCTTCGTGCTTCATACTCTGAAGGAAACCTAAGCAGGTTAATGGGTTGCTTAAACCGGCTGTCAATTAAATTAGAAAAATCTGAATCAGTGTTTAGTGACTGTAGCGTTGAGTTCTTCATCTCTTTATAAATTTAATCTTCGATAATTCTGACACCAGCAAGGAAATCTTCCACGCGGCAGTTTTGAGCGGAGGCCCTATATAAAGCTGCAGCACCTTGCCTTTGCCTGTACTCGACATTTGCTTCAGCACATTGCTCTATTCTATTTAATAGTACCGCCTCTGTATGGTACCCTTCGACTCAAACGAACCACAGGCGCAGCATACGATGACGACTATAGTGTGCAATATACAAACTGCAGACTATAGTCGGTAGTAGTAGGTGTCTTTTTTAGTCTCCTTTGCGGACTAAAGTCACACCATGCCCGAGAAGACCTTTGGAGACGTGCTGCGGGAACTACGGCGGGAGCGCAAGATGAGCCAGGAAGAGCTGGCCTTCCGCAGCGGCCTGGACCGCACCTACATATCGCTGCTGGAGCGAGGCTTGCGCGTGCCCACCATCGACACCCTCTTCAAAGTCTCCCGCTCCTTGGGGGTGCAGCCTGAAGATATCGTCGCCCAGATCAAGGCCGGGCGCTGAAGCGGGTTCTTGATATAATGAATTGCCCCTACACTACTTGCCCTTCCCGGTGGCCAACCAAAAGACACCTCATATTTTCATGAGTGCCTCTGGCAGTGAACCCGATATGCTGGGGTCGTGAATCATCCACCAGACAGGGTGGTGTAGACCTCCTTCGAAATTCGTAAACAACAGGGTAATTGCCCTGTGCGCAGTCGGGCAATTTGTCCTACCGTGGGCAATTGCCCAAACATAAAACCTGTCCTAAAAGCGGGCAATTTTGAATGAAACCACCAGTGGCCCCGTCACATACCGCTCAAAAAGCAATGGGCAATTGCCCAACGTCGGCAGCGTGTGACGCGGTTCGTATCGTGTAAACGGTGAAAAAGCAAAAAAATACAGACTTAATCATCTGTTTATCAGGTATATAATAAAATATTTTTGCACCAGTTTTTCCAAGCAAAAACGTTGAGGATTTTAAACGGTCTAATGTTAGCCTTGATGAACGGGAAAACGGAATTGCCCCCGCTTTCCCGTTATCCTGGTATGAATTGCCCTTCTGCGGAGGCTTGCCCAAGTACACATTTTCCGTCGGCTTTTGGGGAGTGGTTTTGACGAGGCGGGGGACTTTGTATCTTTGCTTATGCATTCTCAGGAATTTAAAGCTAAATGAGGATTTAATGATAAATATTTAAATTTATTATTGAATTAAGCTTAGTAGAAGATGGAATAAATGTTAATTTGGATGTAAGCATAAGAACTAAAATTGATACCTATAAAGGCACCCATTAGTTCTTTTATAAGTAGTAATGAACTTCGTTTCTAAACTTTAATATATAATACCATCCTCATGCTTTAGCTTCATGTACCCTCCAGACAAATTTATTACTAAGTATTTATACTAACCGGTAAAGCATTGGGAAAAAACAAAAGGTACCCTCTCAAGAACTTTTGGCTTAAAAAAGATAAAAGTAGTCTATTACGTAATTCTATAGTTCATAAGAATGCCTCCAAACTTAAAGAGTTAGATGCTGTACCTAAAGATTCAGGTCCACACAAATATGAAGAATTAAGCCATTCACTTAGTTATATAAAGAATATAATTTTGTATTCTATCATTATTACGTTTAGTATACTAGGAGTAGGTCTTTCTATCAAAGAGACACTAACTGAATATATATTGATAGAACCATTTGAAGTTCCAGACAATTTTATTGAAACAGGATTAAACGGCCGTGTATTAGCAAATAAAATAGTTGATAAAATCGACTTAGTTAGATCAGCTTCAGCATATTCTAATATTTTCCACTTAGTTCCTAATTGGTCAAATGCTGAAATTGAAGTTGATGTTCCTGGTGCTGGTATCTCTATAAATAAATTATTTAGGTTAATAAAAAGCTCTCTAGGAAAAGAACAGGTAAGGATAACAGGAGAAATATATACAATTGGAGAAAATACTTTTATAACAGCAAGAGTAAGTGGAAAATCTTCTTTTACTAAAAAATTAAATTTAGAATCATTAGACTCTACAGTATTTGATATCTCACAAGAAATCATGAAGTACACCTACCCTATGATGCTGTTTCATCATAAAATAGAGGCTGGTGACAATTATAAGGATTGTATAGCGATAGCTGAGTATGCAGCATTAAATGCACCTGATGATGATGATGCTGAAGCCTACTTTGATTGGGGATGGGCTTTGTATAATTATGAAAAAGATTATAATGGAGCTTTAGTTAAATATAAAGAGGCTTTAGAAATTAATCCTGGCTTTGTTAATGCTCACATCGGCTTGGGGGATGTGCTTTATGATATTGGCGACATCAAAGGAGCGATAGCTAAATATAAAGAATCGGTGAGGCTTGAGCCTTCAGCATACGCTTATTATTCTTGGGGAGCAGCACTGTACCACCTTGATGATACTAAAGGAGCTATTGATAAATACAAGAAAGCGATAGAACTTGACTCTGATTATCCTATTCCTTATACTAGTTGGGGCAATGTACTTTACAATACTGGCGATATGTATGGTGCTATAGCAAAGTATGAAAAGGCTATAGAACTTGATCCTGAAGATGCAGATCCATACTGTTCTTGGGGTGCTGCACTATATAAGCTCGGTCGCAAAGAAGAAGCTATTGACAAGTACAAAAGAGCCTTGAAAATTAGTCCTAAAGCCGAGATTGTTTACGATGACTGGGGTAAAGCACTTCTTAATTATGGCGACAAAAAAGAAGCCATTGATAAATATAAAGAGGCTTTAGAAATTAATCCTGACTTTGTTGATGCTCACATCGGCTTGGGGGATGTGCTTTATGATATTGGCGACAACAAAGGAGCGATAGCTAAATATAAAGAAGTGTTAGATATTGACTCTACAAATACATACGCATATTACAATTGGGGTACTATACTATATCAGTACGGAGAAAAGGAAGAGGCTATCAGTAAATATAAGAGAGCCCTAGAACTTAATCCTAAAGCTGCGGATGTTTATGAAAATTGGGGTGATATTCTTTATATGCATGGAGCTAAGGATGAAGCTTTTAATAGGTATGAAAAATCTTTAAAAATTATAATATTTGGCAAATAACTGTCATGTATGACGAACTTTAGTTTTATTAAAATAACAAGGCACAGATAATTTCATTAAAAATATTAAACCCACACTCTGTAATTCCAGCCCACTAAATTTTCTTTCGGCTAATCAGTCTATTCTCGGTAAAATATATCCTTGAGTAAAATGTAATCACTAAGCCAGATTAAGATGTGTGAAAAGCAAGCTTCTATAAGTAGTTATTTAAACTCTCATCTTCACGACAGCTTCTTGTAAGGTTGATGTATCGGTAACAGGTAGCTCTTCCTATATTGAGTATCTTGGCAATCTCCTCTACAGTCTTTGTTCCAGAATCAAAAAGAATCTTAACAGTCACAGCCTTCTCCATAGCAACCTTGGAAAGACCAGAAGGCCTGCCCCCCTTTCTACCTCTTGCCTTGGCCGCATCCAGTCCTGCCTTGGTCCTTTCGCGAATAATCTCCCGCTCGAACTCCGCCAAGGAGGCGAAGATGTTAAAGGTGAAACGGCCAGTGGGCGTGGCTGTGTTGATTCCATCCTGCAGGCTCACAAAGTCCACTCCTCTTTCCTTGAAGTCCGATACTAGGTCAATTAGATCCCGCAGCGAGCGGCCTAACCGGTCGAGCTTCCACACGACCACCGTATCTCCGCTCCGGAGCTGGCTGACCATCTGTTCTAACTCCGGGCGCTCCTTGTTCTTGCCCGACCTCTTCTCCTTGTATAACTGCTCACACCCGTAATGGGTGAGGGCATCCGTCTGCAGCTCCAGTTTCTGATCCTGGGTGGAGACCCGGGCGTATCCTATCTTCATAGCTGTCTCATTTTCTCATCTCAAATATACACTTTTTCTTTTGATTCATGAGACGGCAAAACGGGAATGTGCCTATGGCTCCTACTCCTCCGGAGGTCACTTTTCAGAAATAGCTACTTGCCACTGTAGAAATCTCGTAAAACGGCCCTATTGTGAGATTGCAGCAGTAAATGAATATTGTATGGAATTTCTTATATTGAGGTATGGCTGCAGAGTGGCCAACACAAGCAAACGTGTACTGAGACAGAAAAAATTACAACCTTAACCAATGACGTACATAGTGCAGATAAGCGTATGTCTATTCCTGATATACCATAGTTGGCAAAAATTAAAATATAACAAAACGTAAAATGAAATCATTGATTATTTTTCTTGTGGTCTTTCTTGTTATATCTGGCTTTCAGCTCTATAAAAAGAAAAGAGTTAGTGCAGACAATAAAGTAGACTTCCTTGAAATCGGGAAATTAATCTATCAGAAGCATCAAAAAGAGTTTGCAATATTTTTCAACCTTTATCAGAAAAACAAAAAGGATTTCAAAGAGCAGGAGGCGGACTTGCTAGAAGAAAGCGGTATAGAGAATCCTACCCCGTTGGAAGCGACATATCTCTTTGGTTCAGGTAGGGAGTTACTCGGATATATTGACTGGAGAGGAGAAGAGAACGAGAATGAAGTTGAGGAATATGTCCAAGAACAGCTTGCTGGACAAGAAATCAATTGGACTTACACCAAAGCTATTAGAAAAACCTCGATAGGCAAAGACCAAGGAGATGGAATATTTATAATAAGCCTTTTCAAAGAAGTTGATAAAGATTTGAACTTGCTCAATAAAAAACTCCTGTTCTTCGACTTAGGATTTGATGCCTATGCCTTTGCAGTTGTAGACAAGATTACATTTGACCAAATTATTCAGAAAGCACCAAATAGTTTCCACGGCTCAGAAAAGCTAAAGAAAAAATAACTTTTGCCAATCGAGTGGATGGCTGACAGCCAATTGACTGCCAGTGCACCCCTCTGTCTTGTCCTGATTTAAGTTGACCAGAAATATCTCATTTAATGGGGAAATTTTGATACCAACTTGGTCAACTTATTCTGTACAACTCCATTTTAAAAATCTATCGCAGAGGGTCTTGAAAGTAGACTTAAGATTAAAATATTCAGTATGAAGAGGAGCTTCAGTTGTCATGCTTATTCAACACTACTTGCGCTGTCTATTGATTTCCAGACAAGAAATTATGTTCTCAAAAATAAAAACCATAGACAGAAAGCTAAGTTTTTGTGCAAAACACATTGATTTGGAATACTCAACAAACAGAACACAGGTATTACGCAAAATAGGCAATGAATGGAAAATAAATTTATATTCCCATTTTACCTAAAGCTACCACTCCTGCAGTAATGATCGGTTTTAGTAAGGCATGTTTTGTGGATCCCAATTGGCCCAGCCGCTCGTCCAGTCTGAATCTCCAAAAGCTCCTGTGAAAGGCACTTTGTCAAAGAATGCATCCTCCCTGTTTTGCCATCGGGCATAAGACAACAAAACTGATGTGGCGTCAGGTAACGGGACAGGGGTATTGCCTCTCAGGCCTATGACTTGACTATGCGCAACCTGCCAGTTCCGGTGCTGCCCTCCCTCGAACCAAGCTACCATAGGTTCTACCTGAGCAGGATTGTCAGAGTTTCCGGAAGAGCCAGGAAAGGAGGCGGTCCATTTGAGAGGACTTCCAGATGTGCCACTGTCTGTTTGGAAGGGCAAATCGGAAGCCCTGTCGCGGAACGGGTTGTGGCGGTTGCCGTAGCCATTCCCGCCCCAGTTGAGCACTCCTGCAAGCACCGTGTTTTCTATCTGTGTTTCTCCAGAAAGGGCTGCCGCTCCGGCCCCTGGCTGTTGATCGTCGATGAAAATACCGAAAGGAAAACTGGCTATGATTGAATTCCTCATCACCACCCTGCCGTTGTTCCTTACTGCCAGGCCATTTTCATAATTAGGGGCGATCTCCGTTTCAGTGTCCGTTTTGGGGCCTATGATGGTGAAGTTGGATAGTACAGGAGCTGTGGCTGTTGAGCTTGTGCCATCGATTTCGATGCCGTTGCTTCTTGCAGCTGCCCACACGGGGGCTTTTAACCCGAGCCCGAATTGAATGCGGCCTTGATAGCCCAGGTCCATATCATAGTCATCGTCGTGGCACCTGAAGGCGATCAGCCTTTTGGCTTCAACAGTTCCTCCCCTGAAGCCGAAACCATCGTTCAAGCTATAGGAACACATCACATTCTCGATGGTAGTGCCATGCCCTACCCCTGCCAAAAGTAGTCCGGGGTAGTCCATTGAAGGAAGCAGGGGTTGGCCTGCAAACTCTATACGTACATACCTTATGACGCCGGATGCGTCTGCCCGGCTATCTCCACCGAAAACAGTATGCGCTACATTGCCCAGAGCCACTCTGGCTCCGGCGTCTGTGGGGGCATTGCCACAAACAATAATACCGCCCCAGTCACCCGCCGCTCGTTGCCCGGCAGGTGCATTGGAGGTGAACACGATGGGCTTGTCATGGGTACCCTCTGCAAGAATCTTCCCGTTCTGCTCTACCACCAGTAGGCCCTTTAGCTGCTTGTCAGACCTTAAGAGAGTGCCAGCCGCAATGTGTAGTGCCGCACCAGCCTTCACCCTTACAACTCCTTTCAGCAGGTAAGTAGTATCCGCAGAGAGGGTCCTGTCAGTAAAGATATTGCCTTCTAAGGTAAAGAGCGGCTTCGCTGACTCCCCTGGTCCAGTAGCTTCAGACAAGCTGCAACTGGAAGTGCCAAGCCCAAAGCTGACAAAAATGAATGAAATGATGGCTTTGTTTATTCTCATTGCTCCCAATGCAGGAATATTGACAGATATCTCTGAATTAGAATCCCCGTCGTCAGCCCTGGCATGAGCAGGGTTGCTCATACGCTGGAACAGATACAGAAGGGGAAACTCAGCAAAACTATTAGCATTTTGAATAACCACAGGGTGTGCTGACGTTAACAATGTGTTATGTTTTGAATGTGAAGCCTGCGCTCGTGAGGTGGCTCGGTTTCTCTGCACTGGAAAACGGTTCGTTCATAACATAAGGTACAGTGGTGAAGAACAGGAAGAACCGTCCAAGAGGAGATGTCTTGTCCTTATGTAAATTGACCAGATATGTCTCATTTAATGAGGAAATTTTCATACAGCTTGGTTAACTTACACAAGGACAAGACACAGTAAGATCTGTAGCGTTAAAATGGCCGTATTCTGAGATTGAAAATTTTTACGGTTAGGGTCCGGTCCTTGTCCATGTAGGACTGCCAATTGGCGATGGTCACTCCTTTGCCACCCATTTGCTCGAGCAGGGAACGGACCTGCGCTATATCCAGGTGCTGCTGGGCAACAGGAGCAGCAAGACCACGGAGATTTATACCCATATCACTCCCATGTCTTGGATAAAATCGTCAGCCCATTGGATAATCTGTAGCAAACATCTATATTAGCTTAAACAGATACAAATATGCACCTATTGTTCAGTTCTACAGAATTCAGCCAGCAAACAAGCGCCAAAGTAAGCTCCGGCAACTACGTACATAGTGCATATAAGCGTATGTTGTCGTTTAGCAGGTAGGTGTGTGTAACCTCAGTAAACAATTTTCCGATTTTTTCTAAAACTAAAGACTACTGAATAATGAGTATGATAGGAAATTTACTTCGAGTGAGCAATTCTGAACTTGAAGAATATTTACAGGACAGTTCATTTTTAGAAAATAGAGTTTATGATGATGAAGCCGAAGAAGACTCAAATCTGGTTGACATAGACAAATCTTGGGAAGGAATTTTCTTTTTATTAACTGGTCAGAATATAGAAAGCTCAGACCATCCGTTAGCAAGAACCCTATTTAGTGGGCAATTTATAGACGAAGACCAAGACTTAGGTTATGGGCCTGCTCAATATTTAACACCAGAACAAGTAAAAGAGGTTAATGCTGAAATATCACTAATAACGCTTGATGAAATTAGCAAGAACTATGACCCAAAGAAAATGAGTGAATTAGAAATATATCCCAATATCTGGAATGAAGAAGAAAGTTTGGGATATCTAACAGACTACTTCAAAACAGTGCAAGAAATTTACTCAGAAGCAGCACGAAGCAATCAAGCCATAATCACCTTCTTAAACTAAAACAAAAAGGCTTAACACAAAAAGGTTCATACATAACCTTACGCTGACGCTTCAGGCTCTGTATGCACGAGTCCGTTGGGCAAAAAATCAAAATAAGATAAATGAAACAAACATTACTGTTCTTTCTCTTTCTGCAACTGATATTTTCACAAGTCGCAGCCCAAATAAAGAACCCAGAGGACTTCGGCTTCAGGCACCTGCAATCTTTTTACAAACAGGACACGGTCAATATACTGGTGCTTTCTAAAAAAAGAGAGGAGGAAGTGGAGAAGCCGCTGTTTCTCTTCGTGCAAGGTTCGCTACCCAAACCTCTTATTCTGCTCAAAGAGAATGGGGAGCCTTACATGGTTTTCCCGTTTGATGCCGAGATACTTTTGGACAAATATCATCTTGCCGTTATTAGCAAGCCATACGTGCCGCTTATAAAAAAGGCGACCGAACTGCGAAGAGACATGGCTTATGTTGACCTACAGAGGGGGAGCTTTCCAGAGAAGTATATCGAGCGGGATAACTTAGACTACTATGCCAACAGAAATAAGGAAGCAATAAAGTTCTTGAAGAAACAAAGTTGGATAGGCGATAAAGAAGTAGTCGTTGCTGGTCATTCAGAGGGGGCTGCCGTTGCGGCTAAGCTTGCGGAGACATCAAAGGACGTAACCCGACTCATTTTCGCCAGCACCAATCCTCTCGGGAGAATGATGACCACTGTCTCTCAGATAAGGCAGCGTGACGACTCATTGGGAACGGCAACAGAGAAGCAATTCCAATTTTGGCAAGAACTGGTCAACGACCCAGATAATAATGAAGTCCAGGGAGAGACCACTTTTAAATCCATTTACAGCTTCTCAAAACCACCGATAGATTCGTTGCGAAAGCTGAAAATACCAGTGTTAGTTGCTTATGGCACAGAAGACATCGCTGCGCCTTTTTTTGATTACATGCGCATAGAGGCTATTCGTAATAAAAAGAAGAACTTCACCTTCATTCCTTATGTAGACAGGGAGCATAACTTCTTTGGCTTTGACGAGAATGGAAAGGTGAACCATAACGACTTCGGGTGGGATATGGTAGCACAGGACTGGAAGGCGTGGCTTGAAAAGAAATAATTCATTGCCCAACAAGGTGTAGCAGCAAGGCTTGCTGACGCTACACAAACACGTTAGCAAACAATTAAAATGATGAAGCTTCTGAAGAGAATACCCAAAGAGAAATACTGGGACTACTTTATACTTGCTGCAAGGTTTCTTATCGGATGGACTTTCCTCAGGTATGGCTACAGCAAAATGGTAGATGGTCAGTTTGGAGTAAGTGAAGCTGAATTGGCAACTCCGTTGAAGGATTTAGACTTATTTCGTGTTTCTTGGTACATGTTTGACCAGCAGCCCTTCAAGGCATTCATTGGTATCTCACAGTTGATTTGTGGCACTCTCTTAATCATAAATAGAACCGCCTTACTGGGAGCGTTCCTGTTTCTGCCGATAGTAACTACAGTTTTACTTATTGACCTTACTTTTATGCCGCCAGCTATGGCTAATGCCTTCACTTGGCGCCTTTCATTTTATGTCCTACTGGACTTTTTGATACTATGGCACTATAAAAGCAAAATGGAAGTCATTTGGAATGAAGTATGGCAAAATGTTAATACCAAGTACAAGTATCCTATTTGGTTGTACTTGCTACTTCCGCTTATGGCGATAGCTATCGAAGTGGCCAGTCTGTTACCAAAGGCTATGTATCACTTCATCCTAAGTCCAGAAAATGTGTGGTCAGGCGTACAGGGAATACTCAACAAAATCATTAGCTAACTACACCTTTACGGTAGCTGTGCCATCGCAAAGCCAAGTACGTTGCTGTTTGATGCCTCTCCCTTGGCAACACCTGTTGCTTTTAGTTGCTAAGCGCGCTGCTCCTGTTCATATCGAAAAACGGGCGGTTTCTGGGATAAGGCAATACAGCAAGTATGATACAATTTGCTAAATTGAATCAGGAGCCACGATACCCGAAGCTATTGAATAAGCTAATAACTCCACACATAGTGCATACAACCTTAATTATCTGTATATTAGGCAGTTGACAAAAGTTATAATTTATGAAAACACCAATCTTTGCAGTACTTCTTTTAGTCTTATCTTTTCAAGTGAAAGCTCAGACAGAATCTACTGACAGCCATAAAAAGGCCATATTTGTAGAAGCCTTTGGTCAAGGTTTACAGGCATCCATAAACTATGATATGCGCTTCAAAAAAGGAGTACAGAGTGGACTTGGCTTCCGTTTGGGTATAGGTGGCATTTCTACAGGGACATCGAATAATGACGCATGGAATGTAAGATCAGGTGTTATAGCGTTTCCAGTTGGTTTAAACTACTTGGTTGGCGAAAAAAAAGGCTCATTTGAAGCTGGTATTGGACTTACGCGTCATAATGCATTTACTGACACTTACAGCCCCACAAAACCTAATATTGTCGATGAAAATGGTTGGGATACAAATGGCTATCTTAATTTAGGGTATCGCTTTCAGCCTTTGAGCAATGGGTTTATGTTCAGGCTCATCTGGACTCCTGTAATTAGCACTACAGGTTTCTTAGCACAAAATTTTGGTGTCTCGGCAGGATATAGCTTCTAAAAGAAGTTTATAAATGAAACAGTTAGGTTTCCGTTGCCTCTGTAGTCAGTTGAATACCATTAAGAGTAATTACAAGCAAAACTTTTGTCAACACAGTACATGAGGTAAGCTTCAGTTACACCTCGTGTACTACACTGTTACCATTCCTTGAACCTCATTATACCGCCTAATTCTGGGGAAGCAACGACTTATGATAGCTATTCCAGCCAATCTCATTTAACCGGGGAATTCTGATACAGTTGTGGTCAACTAATACTAGGAGAAGATTGGTTCTAAAGACCAAATAAGAGTATGAATCTTTATCCTTCCTTTCTGCTCTTTATGTACAAATCAATATACAATGACAAACATAGGATAAGATAAATTCTTGGCTAGATCAAGATGAAACACAAAGCGCCGCTACTTCAACCAGTAGCGGCGCTTTGTGTTTCATAAACAGGAAGTATTATTCATCGATTGGCTCGGATGGAGGAAATCATCGTATTCTGACTCTTACCAGCAAAATTTAAGAATACCTCCTTGCTCCCCAGGGTGCCAATATAAAGATCATCCTTATACACTGCATAATTTCCTCCGTCCTTGCGAATTTCAAATAAGCCCAGCGGATCCGTGTAAGGAGTACCAAAGGCTATTCCTTTTCGGAGAATATTTATTAGACGGTCATCAACCCTTGCTATCTCTATTTCAGAGGTAATTTGCACTTTACCATCAGCGGCCAACTCGGGAAATTTGAGCACTTCACCTTGCATGTTATGCAGCGTATGAATTTCGTAAACTCCCGATATATCTGGTACTACTTCTTCATCAGATGAATTCTGACATCCTACAAGCACGGCGAAGAGCGCAATAATGATGTATATGTTTTTCATTTTTATATAATTTTTCTAAAAATAAATATTAGTTCTCAACTGAATGTTATCAGTATATTATATTCTCCTTTTTTGTATAAAATTTATCAAAGGATATAGCTAAAACTTTTCCTTACGTTGGCAATTGAGCGAACACGTTTCTATTTCCTAATGCTTTTAAGAGTCTGATCACACCCAGATATTTTAGCCGCTGCCGGCGCCCGGCGTTCACCTCCTACACCCTTCCCTTTATTGCTTCGAATTATCACCCTATTTAGAAAGTGCTCTATTGAACATAAGAGTAGTTATAAGAGAAACCTCCTCCACAGCCTGGAATCGGGGTGTGGGGTTTTGGTACTTTGGCAGGAGCAGAAACTTATACCAGGTTACTTTATATTAACTGAGCTATATAGTATATTCGTCAGTCCAGTTACGTTTAGCCGCTAGTTGGCATAAATAACTAATGATTGAAGAATATCTAACGAAGGAGGACTTTGAACGTGGCGGTGGAAGTATGACCGTAGTTGCGTTCATCTCGACTTTCATTTTGATGATTGTTTTTGTTGAGTATACTCAGTCGAGATATCTAATACCAGTATTGTTTGTAATACCATTTCTGTCAGCCCATGTTGCGTCATATCTTGGGTACAGGAAATGGAGACAAGAAATGTTAGCCACGGGGCATGTGACGGCAGAGCGATTTGACGAGCTTGCAAGAAAGTATAAGATTTCTTCCCGCCAGCTATACTCTGCCAAAGGGCTTCTGTCTGTTGGGGCAGTCACTTTTGTGTTGTCTACTTTCTCCTTTTACCTAAGGAGCCAAGAAATAGAGTTAAAGCTTTATGGAAAGGAAACTGTGGGCACTGTAGAAGAAATAAGGCTTACCCTTAGTGGAAAGCATTCTAATGCCTTAATTGGCTTTGATGTGAAAGGAGAAAAGTACACTACTACACTCCGGATAAATGGCAGCAGTTTAGGTGTAGATGCTACCTATCGTATCAAAGGGAATCCACTCGTTAAATTAGGAGATACCCTGTTGGTCATTTATTCTACTGTTGACCCAGAAAACAATAGAGTGATTTTGGAAGGTTTAGAGAAAAATTAATAATGCCAACACAGCACAGGCACCATGTTCGGCTAATGCCTCACCCGCTGCCTGTACGAGCCCGTTGGCTATTAATTTAACATAACTTTGCTTATCGGCCGACAAGAACCTGTTGCTAATTGTTGCCTCTCCTTTACGGCTGTTTAGTGCATTGCTCCTGCCTCGTGTATTTGGTGTTCTACTTTTATCATTGGATTATCAGCTTATCTGTAAAGGCTTCTTTTCCTGAGGCAAACTGTAGCAGGTATATTCCTTTAGGATAACTACCAAGATCGAAGGTTATGGCTTGTCCTTTGAAGTCTTTCTCCAATAAAACTTTCCCCTGACTATTCAAAATCCTGATTTTGCCGGCTGATATCTGGGCAACAGCCGGGTCTATGGTGATTTGGCCACTGCTTGGATTCGGATAGATCAACACAGCTTTTTTCACTTCCTCAGCATCAGGTATGCTGGTTGTAGAGGATCTGCCACCCGACACGCGTGCTACCCGATTTCTGCCAGTGTTGTTATAGGAGGTGAAGAGACCTCCTATAAGGATATGCTCATCGTTTTGCAAAGCGAGCGAGTACACTGTGCCGTTAGGGCCTGCTCCGGTACTGAACTCGGAGTCGAGGCTGCCATTTGGGCGTAGGCGTGCCAAGAACCGACTCTGGGTGCCAGAGTAAGCGCTGAATGTCCCTCCAACAACAATGTGACCATTTTCTTGTATACCGATTGCGTGTACCCTCCCACTTGGCCCCCTGCCAGGATTGAAGCCTGTGTCTAGACTGCCGTCCGGGTTAAGCCGTGCAATCGTAGCAGGCTCGTTGCTGTCCTTGAAGGTGAAGCTGCCAGCAATGATCACCTTACGGTCTGCTTGTATGGCAATGGCCGAAACAGCGCTGTTCTGCTTTAGGTTGGGGTCAAAGTCCGTGTCCAGGCTTCCATCCCCCAAAAGCCTAACTACCCCGTGTCGAGGTGTGCTGCCAGCGAAGCCGAAACTCCCGGCTATGTACACGGCGCTGTTGTCTTCAGGCGCGATAGCCTGTATGGTTCCGCTGATCCCACTTTGAGGGGAGAAGCTCTCATCGAGGGAGCCGTCGGGAAGGAGCCGGGCCACCCCTCTCACGGAGGTGCCATTGGCGGAGGCAAAGTTCCCTGGGACCAGTATTTTGCCGTCAGGCAGTACGAACACAGAGCCCCCGGAGGAATAAAAGCCATTCGGGCTGAAGGCTTCATCCATGCTGCCATCAGGGTTCAGCCTTGCCAAAGAGCCCATGCCTGCGCCCTCACTGTTGAACAAATCACCTCCCACCAGAATTTTCCCGTCGCCCTGTACGGCAACTGTATAAATTACGCTGCTTCCCGGGGATGTGGAGGACAGGCCTAGTGCTGGGATGAAGCCTGCATCAAGGCTGCCATCGGGATGAAGCCGGGCAAGGCCGTATCTGTTGGCGCCATTGTAGGAGGTGAACATTCCCCCGATCAGAACTTTTCCGTCGCGCTGTACTGCCGTGGCCAACACCCTTGCATTTGCCCCAGTCACAGCATTGAAATTACCGTCAAGGCTTCCGTCAAGACGCAGGAGCGCCACCTTGTTTCTGGAGGTGCCCCCATAAAAGCCAAAGTCACCGCCTATCACTATGCGCTCTTCCTGCAGGATGAGGGATGTGATGGCCTTGTCGGTGCCAAGCCCCTGCCGGAACGAACCGTCCAGGCTCCCGTCAGGCTCCAGCCGGGCTATGTTGTTTGCCGCGCCAGCAAAGCTGACAAAGCTACCGGCGGCTAGGACCCTTCCGTCATCCTGTACAGCCAGCGCCTGGATGGCCCCGCCCCTTCCGCTACCGGTGCTAAAACCTGTATCTATGCCGCCGTTGGTGTTCAACCGTACAACATTGTAGGCCTCGGTGCCATTGTACATCGATATCTCACCTCCCACCAAAATTTTTCCGTCAGGCTGCAGTTTTACCGCATGCACGTTGGTTCTTGCGGAGTTGCCGGCGCCGTGGGCAAATTCAGCGTCTACACTACCATCGGCCTGAAGCCTGACGAGGCTGTAGCTGGTCACTTGGTTCACAAAGGAAAAAGAACCCCCTATAACAATCTTGCCATCCTCCTGAATGGCTATGGATCTGATGCCTGAGCCACTGCCTGATCTTACCTGGGTACTGAACCCTGTGTCGGTGGTTCCATCCGGGTTTAGGCGTGACAAGTTGCTTGAGACGGAATAGTTGTTGTTGAAGAAACTGCCTGCCAGGAGCACCTTGCCGTCGCCTTGCAGCATGAGCGTTTGCACGTGGCGGTTCAGGCTTGTTCCTGGGTCAAAACTGGAGTCGAGGCTGCCATCGGCATTTAGGCGCGCCACTCCATTTCTGGCAACGCCGTTGTACGATGTGAAGGTGCCGCCAATAATTATCTTTCCGTCGGGTTGTACGGCGATGGAGGTAATGGTGCTGTTTGCGCCTTGCCTTGTGTCAAAAGTAAGGTCCAGGCTACCATCGGTATGAAGCCGGGCCAACCTGCTTGCCGCTGTGCCATTGTAGGAGGTGAAGTTCCCGCCGATAACAAACTTGCCATTCTCCTGACCTGCTACTGCCCGCACTTCAAAGTTAGGACCGTCTCCAAAACTGAAGCCTACATCAGCTGAATTAAAGTTTGGATCAAGGGCTCCTGGCTGTGCATAGGAGGCAGAGATCAGAAACATCAGCACAGTCAATAATAGTACTAGCTTTCTGGTAAGAGTATGCATAATAAGGTAGTTTAGGTGCTTGGGAAGGTCTGTCATGCCATCGTAATGTAACAGTTTACTGGAAATTATCCAACGGGTTAGAAGCTTACGCAAGGAATGGATGGTGATGGGGCGGCAGATCCGCTCCAGGAGATTCTGGGTTTGTTGGCCACGGCCCCTACTCCTGACTTTTGGCGCGGAGGACGCGCCCGGATACTATTCACCATGTATTGCCCCCTGCCTGTCCTATGCCGTCTGTGAGAGCCACAGCTGCGCCTTTGGTTTCCACTTACCAGGGTGTCTATCGTGACGGCAAAGGACCACACCTCAGGCAGCTACCGCGCCACCAGGCTTTTCCTCAGACAGGCCCCCATAGCTCCTGAGTAGAACTACACCTACTCTTGGTCTTGTAGCCCATCGACAACTGGGAAACCTTCATGGTGAAGAGATCACCAGGGAAGACGTATCAAAAATTTATACTAACCGATAACACCTTGTTTGTATGTTCAGTAACGTCATCAAAGGATCAGCTTGAAATAACCGGATATAGGACAAATTGCCAACCGCCGGTAACTCTTACGCTTCTTTAGCAGCGGTTACCCGATTAACTATTTAATTATTAATAGAAGCTGATTCGGCAACCTTTTCCCAATTTTTGGCTTGTGCCGCGTAAGCCGCAACACATCTCTCTTATCGGCAACAGAAAGCTTATAGCGCTTTATATCCTTTTGCATTGGTGTCCGCCCGGTTGAGCAGGCCCATAACACTGTGACGGAAATTTTGCATCTTTGTATAAAGGCTATACCATGGGAGAATACACAACTGCGGCAGACGATAACTTGTTGGGCATAGGCGACAAAGCACAGCTCAATGAAATGGAGGCAAAAGGAGTACTGAGGGCAGAAGAGTATATGCTGGACTTAGACTTTCCTGTTGAGATCACCACCAGCCTTATACTGGACATCCACAGAACGGCATTCGGAGAGATTTATGAATGGGCAGGGAAATGGCGGGATAAGGATCTTCAGGTAGGATCATACATACCACCGAAACACTTTAATGTCCCACGGCTAATGGCCGAGTTTACCTATGACCTCAACTACCGACTACAGAATACGGATGGCAATGACTCAGAAGCACTGGTGAGAGAACTGGCGTGGGCACATCACAGAATGGTGCACATACACCCCTTTGTGAACGGTAATGGCCGCTCAGCTCGCCTGATCACAAACCTAATGGCCTACATGCACGGCTATCAGAGCGTGGAGCTCTACCAAAGGGAAGGGGATGGGAGAAAAAAATATCTGCAAGCCGTGAAGCTTGCAGATACATATGATTTTTCAGAATTAGAACAAATAATCCGGGGACAGCTTACGCTTTTGTGAGCCGTCGCTCCTCCTTAACCTCAGTATAAAGCTTCTCCAGGCGGTCCTTACTTACACCCTGGTTCTCCAGCAGCATGGAGCCGTGCACTGACTTTACCACCATCGAACGCACGAATGCCTCATCTTTCAGCTTTGGGTAACGGTCTCTTAATTTCATGGTCTTTTACTTAATAGAATAACTATAGCTAAGATTGCTACAATGTGCTGTCATCAATGACATTAGCAAAGATACTTATTTGTACACTACAAGCAATACTAGTACCAATACTGATAACAGCGATAGTATATACGATAATTCCAGCCCAACAGATAATGCTGGTGAAGAAGGAATCGAGCTAATAAACGATTCGCAATAAGAACTACCTATTTAACATAAACTTACTTATCGGCTGGGCCGGCGCCCCTCCCCTACTCCATCAGCTCCTGCAGGTCGATGAGCTCCAGGTAAGGCTCCAGGATGCTATAGCTCTTGAACCCGTGAACTAATGCGATCTGGTTGTCCTCGGGCGAGTACCAGACCTCGGCAAAGAAGCTACCCATGTGGTAAAGCACCACACTGCAGCCCATCTCGGTGCGAATGGCCAGAAATCGTCCCTGCTGCCAGACGAGCTCGGCCCGCGTGTCCCTGGGAAGGGTGTTGAAGGCATAGAAGTCCATACATCCTATACGAAAGAGCAAAGGGAGTGTGTCAGCAGATCAGTATCTAAATAGCTCCAGCTGGCCCGCCTGGCAATAGCGGTTGTTGAACTTTGGTTTGAGTTTGCGGATGTAGTGCTTCTCGAGCCGGAGGACCTCCTCTTTGTCCTGGTATTCCTGAAGGTAGATGACTGACTCTGCAGAGCACTTGTCTTTGTGCTTGATGATGCGCCAGAAGATGTTACTGGTTTCGCCTACATACACACAGGTCCCAGAGTCAAAAATAAGGTACAGGAAGTACATCTTATTCTCTCTGATGTAGCGTAGTTTCCTGTATTGCTTCAGAACCCCTCCCCTGCTGTACCTGTGGAATTTGTCTAACTGCACCATCATAAAATCGGAAGTTCAACACACATAAATAGCAGTATCAACTAATCTATTGAGTCATGATAACTGTCTTGAATGTGTCTAAGTTAATAGGAATTTCCAGTGCCTGCGATTTATTTCATAAACATATTGAAGCCCCTCCAATTCTATAACTTGCTGGGCTCTCAGTATGTCATTAAGATTAGTCGTATAGCAGGGTGAAACAAACTCTTTTCTCAAGGCCCATTTCTTTTCGGTTCCTTGCACTCCATATCCCACAGAGCCGTGGCCAAATCTTTCCATGAGAGAGTCCAGTGTTCCCATTAGCAAGACTTCACTGAATAACAAAGTGTGCTAGAGGGCCAAATAAGCGCCAATCTGTGACATCCAGAAGTGTTACATGATCATCATTACAGAGACTCTTTGCCACTGGGTAATCTATCATAATCCATCATAAAGCAGAAGGAAATGACGAAACCAAGGGTACCAAACTTCATTGAACCTCTCTCAGATTAAGGAAAAGGGTATTTAATTAAATATTTACCTAGTCAACGTCATTTTTCTCGTCGATAGTTATTAAGGTATATAAGTTATCGACGAGGTTTATGACGATTCGGCCTCTTTACTAACTATTCATTTCATTATTTCATTGATTTTAAGGTAATTACATATTTTATTTTCTATTGAATCGTCATTTTCCTCGCTTTATAAAAAATAAAAAACATTCTAAAGTATTCTTATTTTATTCTATTTAGTATTCTATAGTATTCAAGAGCCATAACCTGTTGATTATCTTTTGTTTAGATAAGTTTAAAACGAGACTTTTGACGAATATCGCCGAGGAATATGACGATTTGAGCCGAGGAATATGACGAAATAAACGAGTTCTCTGACGAAACAAACGAGGTTAATGACGAACAAAACGAAAAGACGATAAATAATTTCGTTAGTTCGTTTTAAACCACTATATTTATTATCAAAAATCTAGATATAATGTCAGAGATCATAGTTAAACAGGAGAAAAAGTCTAAGACAATAGCTCAGGGTAACTTTATTGTTAGAAGCCACTTGTCCTTTGGCACTGTAGAAGCTCGTATTTTCACATACATGCTGGCCGGCATCCATAAGGATGATGAAGATTTCAAACCTATCGAGATCCCGATGAATCTAATTACATCCAACACCGGCGGTACTGCATATGAAATGGTCACTAATGCATGTAAAAACCTAATGACCAAATATATTGAGGCCTCTGAGACAGATAGGAAGCGTGGCACTAAGTTTTATTCCTTCGTTGATAGTTTGGGCATCGATAAAGGTAGCAGCTTGATAACAGGAATTTTTTCCCATAGCATTAGACCTTACCTGATTCAGCTTAAGGAACATTATACCATCGCAGAGATTGAGCAGCTGCTTGAACTAAAGACTGGTACATCCCACCGGCTCTACTGGCTGCTGAAATCGTATGAGACCCTGGGAGTTTATGAGGAGACTGTGGATGAATTAAAAAATAGACTTTGTGGTAAGAAGGTAAAGTACGATCGGTATTACGACTTTAAGAAAAACGTGCTCCTGCCTGCTATCGCTGAAATACAAAAGACAGAGGAGACTCCTGGCAACCCCATAGCATTTGAGTTTATTGAAATCAAGGCAGGCAAGAAGGTAAACTCCATTAAATTTGTGTTTGATGGCCATGCTAAGCAATTAGCAGCTGAGAGGAAGGCCAATAAAGGCAAGTATCCTAAGAAGAACACAGCTCAACAAGGTTTACTGTTTGGAAACGACCAGCCAAAACAAAAGTACAAACCAGTGGCTCCAGCAAAACAGAACCTTAAGGCTACTTCTAAGATATCACTCCAGGATCTACAAGAGATGCACAAAGGTGATTTTGATTCGGCAATTGCTGCCCGTGAGAAGGACGGTTGGTACTGGGATAAAGCCAAAACCTTTATGTATAAAGATTAATCTTTACAAATATTAACACCGCTTTAGTCTTGAATTCATAAGAAAAGCCACCCCGATATGAGTGGCTTTTCACTTAAGACTATTAGGTGACTATCAAGTCCTGTAGATCCGGAGCCGGTCCAGTTGGCCACTTGGGATCAAACTTAACCAGGGAGCTTTCGGGGAATGTAAAAAACTGAATACTTCCTTGCTGGTCATTCCAGAAGCATATCACCTCCCCTGCTGCATTGTAACTAACTACAGTCATTCTATGATTCCATGTGTTTCCTTGGCGGGTCAACTCTAAGTCAACGGTGTCACCTTTTAAAAATTTATTCATGGCTTAAAAGTAACCAGGGCCTGTAATCAGAAAAAGGACACGAATTGGGGGTTCTGAAGAAGGGCCTATGTTTTACGTTTCTTCCGGCTACTTATTTTTTCCTGTCTTTCCAGCTCATGTGCAGGGAGGGTTTTGTCAGCCCCTTCTTTGCCCTCTAGGAAGGCCGTCAGCGCCTGTTCGGTGACATCTGTTATTCTTGCCCTCTCCCAGTACTCAAACTGTCTTAGACGCTTATACAAGCCCTTACTGATACGAGTAGAAAAAGGGGTTAGCTCATGATCGTCATTTGGTTCCTTTTTATCATTATTTTCATGAACATCATTTCTTACTTGATCTTCAGTGGATTCATACACTTCTTTTTCAAATGATGTGAGTTGAGGTGCAGGGGTTTTTACTAACCCGCTAAACTTCTTGGCCATTGCTTACTCTAGTTAATATTTCCTCTGTTAGTTTCCTGTAGTCCTTGGCCCCATTACTGCCTGGTGCATATTCATAAATCGATTGCCTCATGGCTTGGCTTTCAGCGATGCTGATATTCTCTCTGATAGAGGTGTCCATGATCAGCTGGCCGTAGTTACTCCTTAGGTCTTCTACCAGGTCCCGATGAAGCTGCTTCCGGTAATTCTTGGCATATTTAGTAAAGAAGATCCCTCCTATCTTCAAGCTTGGATTACTACGTTTATTTAACCTCGTAACTATATCAGTTATGGTAACCAAACCCTCAACTCCGAATATTTCCGGTTGCATAGGAATAAAGATATAGTCACTGGCCACAAGAGCTGAATAGGTGAACGCGTTTAGAGCGGGTGGCGTGTCTATTAAGATGTAATGGTATTGATTCACATTCTCCAGCCTCTCCTTTAGGAAATATTGGTAGTCGTTCTCTGCTCCCAACATGCGCTCATATACCTGGGCTTTCACGGATGATGGAATTATGTGCAGGTTATCGCTTATTTTAAGCGTCACCATTGACAGTTCCTTCTCCCCTAATACAAAGCTGCCAAAGTGGTTGTCAGTGTTCTTCTCTAGCCCCAAAGAGATAGACAGGTTGGATTGTGCATCCGCATCAATCATGAGTACCTTGTACCCCTTCTCTACCAAGCTAAACCCAACACAGAGGCAGGAGCTGCTTTTGCCTACACCTCCTTTAAAATTACTAAATGAAATAACTTTCATAAATGAGTTTCATGAAACAAATGAATACTATTAGAATACAGCGTTGTGGCGAATATATAATATCTATTTTTCTGTATCATGTAATAATTGAAATAATTTGTTCACATGTATTCAATGAAATAACTTTCCTTAATTTCCTTCATGAAATACATGTAACATATGCATTAAAGGAGATGCAAGTACCTCTTGATACTGATACCAAGGGAATTGCAAGGGTAGAATGGCTATGCTGCAGGGTGGAGGAGGTGTTCTATAGTTGAAATGTCAACTCGCTGCCTAGCATGCCAGAGATCATACTGTTTCTGGAGGTTAATCCACACATCGGGAGTAGTTCCGAACGCTGCAGATAGTTTCCAAGCCATCTCAGCACTGATGCCAGCATGGCCATTTAGTATGTTCGATAGCACCTTACGGCTAATGTGGATCTTCTCCGCAATTTCTGTTACTGACAATCCTGTTGCGTCAGTATAGTCTCTTAAGATTTCGCCTGGATGTGGCGGGTTATGCATTATCATAATGAGTTCTTGTTTTACCTTTACTCCAATAGTATTCAGATTTCACACATTGTAGGTTAATGATAGTCCAGGTAATTCACGTCTAACACCTCGACTCTTTCACCTATAAAAATGAAGATTATCCGGTAATTCCCATTAACCTTCACTGACCAGTGATCCTTCAGGTTTCCTTTCAAAGGGTGCAGGTCCCAACCTGGAACATTCACGTCCTGGATATTTTGAGCAGCATGCAGTTGTGCCAGGATTCTTCTGATCTTGGGTAAGTGCGCAGGGGGTAGTTTGGACCCATCCCCTTTAAGGAAGAATCGTTCTAACCCTTTGTGTTTAAAACTTACAATCATGCTGCAATTATAACGTGTAACGTTACAAGTTGCAATTAAGATTCAAATTATTTTTATTAGTCTACCTGAATATCTACAGGGATGACATTAACAATCATGCAAGTTTACTGAAGAACATGCCTTTCCTGTATTAAAGGTCTTTCATGAAACTCATGATTACTTAAAGTCTAAAGAGTATTGGGAGACAATGTTTTTAATAAAGGTAAGCTGGCTTACATTAAGTAAAGTTAATACCCTCGTGTATGAAACTTGTTTTCAGCCATAATTGAACAGGAACAGGGGGAGCAGGTGACTGCTTTACATTATACCCCATGCGCAAAGGATGGCTTAGCTCGCTCCGCGCAGTTAGAAAAAAGTTGCTTAAAGAAAGTGGGTGAGGGTTTTACATCTATCTGCTAAAGTTACTGCAGTGGCACCGCATTATAAAGCTCAATCCATGGCATTTCCTTGTTCTGAATTTCTTGGCTTGCTATATGCCAATTGTTATTCAGTTGGCTCAATGCTTTACAATTTAGAGGCAAAAGCTTTTGGTGTTGCATCAATTATTACAATACTTTTATGATCTTCTTTATTTATTTTCTGGTACTTCTATAGGAGTACCGTGCTCCGACAAGAGATTCATAACGCTGCATCCCATTATCAAAGAACTACTTCTACTTATCATAATAAGTGTTATGATCCGGTACCCATCCAGTTGGGTCGGAGGAAGCGCTGAAGGCTGCTAAGCGTCACTCTTAGCAAGTAGAAAGAATGAAAATTGATAAATTTTAGGAGGTCTCTCTAGCACCCCTGTTACAAAATCGGCTTTTTCTTAAGGGGAGTGAAAGTTTGATTGAAGACGATCCTAAATGTAAACTATTGGGTTACAAAGTATAAAATAATAGTGAATTTCCCATATTGGAATAAACATTATCCTAATATGGGAAATTCACTATTATTTTTTCATATACCCCATGTTACCACAAGAGGCAATGTTTCCTTTTTCAGAAAACATAATCTTAGGTCCTTTGATCATAATTATTCCAAGCCCATTTTGGGAAAGACACAATTATTGGTTTACTGTATTTTCTTAACGTAACATCTGGAAAATTGTTTCTTAAACGACAAAAAAAGACGGTATCGCAAAGGGCTACTGGTCTAAAGAGGCTAGGTACTGTTTCATAATATCTCATTCATTCTTTCTTGATAACTATCAACTAGTAAAATTTTGCATCCGCTGTCTGACAGCGGCGGTTGCGACAGCCACAGATGGAACATGCCCAACGCCTTGCCGGCCCCAGCCGGCTGCCTGCCTTGTTAACGGCAGGATTGCTCCCACAAACAGTACTCCTATCCCTTGTTTTGATGCTCCTCTCTTTCGGCTCCCGCGGCCAGGTGGCCGGGCATCTGCATATCCAGGACACCCGAAGCATAAACGAGGCTCCCTCTGCCTTCAACCATGTGTTCCGCGTCGACTTCAAGGAGCGCAGCACGGTGGGGGTGCCAGGGGAGAACATATTTTCCTCCAACCTCACCATCGCCCCCTGGAGTGATTACTCAGGGGGAAGAATCCACCAGCTCAACTTCAACGACGGGGGGATCTTCTACCGCTCCAGCTCCTTTGACAGGCTGTCCTGGCAGGATTGGCGCAGCTTGGCGCTGACTAATCCCGACGGGAGCCTGAGCCTGAAGGGAGGACTCCACCTGGTGGAAGCCCCGGGCGTGCCCGACAATGTTATTGGCTCCAATCAAGAAGGGCTGCACCATAGCCTGATCGGCACTTACCCGGGTTGGGACAGGGGGGCGGTTTTCATCGCCGGCTACAACAAGTTTAACTCTACCTGGGCGCACACTGAGCGGGTGAGGCTGGGCCAAAAGTTCACGGTCAACCTGGCGGACGGCAGCCTGGGGATCGGCACCGACAACACGGCCGGCTTCGCGCTGTCCGTGAACGGAAAAGTGCGGGCCAGCGAGGTGAAGGTGTACACCGGCTGGGCGGACTTCGTCTTCGAGCCGGGCTACCGGCTGCGCCCGCTCCGGGAGGTGGAGGCCCATATTAAGGAGCACGGCCGCCTGCCCGAGGTGCCCTCGGCGCAGGAAGTGGCGGCAGAGGGGGTGGACCTGGGGCAGACCAACGTGCTGCTCCTGCAGAAAATCGAAGAGCTCACCCTCTACCAGATCGAGTTGCTCAAGCGCCTCGAGGCGCTCGAGAGGGAGCAAAGTTGCCGAAAGGAACAAGCCATAACACATCCATAACATGAGACACCTTTACTGGGCAATACTCTTCTTGGCCCTTGTTCCTTTTGCCGCGCGTGCCCAGTGG
>NZ_JBLIQL010000037.1:0-30662 GCF_047525655.1 Pontibacter sp. 13R65 | reverse complement strand
CGAAACCCCATCAACGCCCTGGTCCACATCCTCTCAGGTCTGACCGCCTACACCTTTCTCGACCACAAAAACAAAAAGTTTAACCTCGCCAGAACATTGGCTTAATTCCCGAGTTCACGTTAAAAAAGTAATTATTCGGTATCTTTATCTTATGCCATAGGTCGACAATTTTGTTTTAGTCGAATCCAGTCAATATACTATCTGTTCACTTTTGTTGCTATGTTTCCTCAGCAGCTGCCAGGCAACACTATTTTAATGCAATCTGCATCGGACTTAAGGCCAACTAGATAAGCTGGAGAGCAAGTTTATAAGTATTAAAAAAGAAAGATTTAGCTGGTTTTGCCTCTGTATGTAGCGCTTTAAGTTCTATTTTTGCGCATGAATATATTTCAAGGCTTAGATCCCGCCCTTGTAGAATGGGTCATAATACCGCTACTCATTTTTTTAGCTAGGATTTGCGATGTTACCTTAGGTACACTTCGTATCGTTTTTATCTCCAAAGGCGATAAAAAGATAGCACCTTTGCTGGGCTTTATAGAAGTGCTTATTTGGCTGGTTGCCATAACGCAGGTTATGCAGAACCTGAACAACGTGGCATCTTACCTGGCTTGGGCCGGAGGGTTTGCTACCGGTAATTTCCTGGGCCTCCGGATTGAACAGAAACTGGCCTTGGGCCAGGTGGTGGTGCGCATTATTACAGTTGAGCAAGCCGATAAACTTATAAGCCGCCTCATCGGGCGCGGATATCGCCTAACCAGTGTAGATGCCCGTGGCTCCAGAGGAAAAGTAAACCTGTTGTTCATGATCGTGAAGCGAAAGAAGCTAGAGGAAGTGATTGGCATTATCCGCGATTATAACCCTAATGCTTTTTACTCTGTGGAAGATGTGCGCTCTGTTTCGGAAATGGATGTTACCCAGGAAAGCCCGAGCGATAAAATGACTTTGTCTAAGCTCTTCCCACTCAGAAAATCAAAATAATACCGACTGCACATTGTACCCACCCTATGCCCTCCCAAGTCCAGTAGGCCTCCGGAAGGGCATTTTTATTTAAATCATTGCTGGCTGCTCCTATTAAAATGGCTGTTTGGTTGTTTTAAATACTCAGGTATTCTAGGAGAATTAAAATTTCAACAGCTTACCGGAGAGGATCAGGAAAGTACTCTCTTTTAAACTAAATCTAACTATCTAAACCCTTGAGCATTCCTCCCCCTTTATGACTCAGGAAGGGTAAATTCATTTGAAAAATTCTGTTAAAACACAGCGGCAGCTACCTCAAACTGGTAGCTGCCGCTGATAATTTGGCTAAAGGTTAAATAAAATTTTTCCTCAACCGTGTCAAAAAATTCTTATCCCATAAATTTCAGGTAGACTACGGCCAGAGGAGGTAGTACCACATCAAGGGAACAAGGTTTGCCATGATACGGCGACTCCCATGAATGCAAATCTTCTCTGTTATGGGCATTGCTGCCACCATAGCTCGCATCGTCTGAGTTATAAATCTGTAACCAACGTCCGGCAATCGGAACACCCAGGCGATAGTGATTATGCGTCATAGGTGTGAAGTTGGCAACTACCAGAATTATTTCTCCGAGACCATCACCTTTCCGGATAAAGCTCAGCACACTGTTATGAGCATCGTTATAGTCGATCCACTCAAAGCCACGGTGGTCGAAATCGTAGCGGTACAGGGCTGGCTCGTTACTGTAAATCTCGTTCAGGTGGTTTACTGTGCGCTGCACACCGGCATGGTANAGCACACTGTTATGAGCATCGTTATAGTCGATCCACTCAAAGCCACGGTGGTCGAAATCGTAGCGGTACAGGGCTGGCTCGTTACTGTAAATCTCGTTCAGGTGGTTTACTGTGCGCTGCACACCGGCATGGTAACCATACTCCAGCAAGTGCCAATCTACGCTGCTATCGTGGTTCCATTCGGTACCCTGAGCAATCTCACCTCCCATAAACATCAGCTTACCACCCGGGTGGGCATACATGTAGCCATAAAGCGCGCGCAGGTTTGCAAAGGCCTGCCACTCATCGCCTGGCATTTTGCGAAGCAGGGATCCTTTACCATGCACCACTTCGTCGTGCGACAAAGGCAGCATAAAGCGCTCCGAAAACGCATAAATGATACTGAATGTGATATCGCCCTGGTGGTGCTTGCGGTATATTGGATCTTTGGAGAAGTAGTTGAGAGTATCGTGCATCCAACCCATCATCCATTTCATATCAAAACCCAGACCTCCGTTTTCGATCGAGTTGGTTACTCCTGGCCAGGCAGTAGACTCTTCCGCAATGGTCTTAACATCAGGGAAACGCTTATGCACAGCTTGGTTGAACTCCTTCAGCAAGGAAATAGCTTCCAGGTTTTCTCGACCGCCGTATTCATTTGGAATCCACTCTCCTTCTTTGCGGCTGTAATCCAGGTAAAGCATAGAAGCAACAGCATCTACACGTAATCCATCGGCATGGTACTTGTCGAGCCAGAACAGCGCGTTACTAATTAGGAAAGAGCGAACCTCATTTCTGCCATAGTTAAAGATGTAGCTATTCCAGTCGGGGTGAAATCCTTTGCGGGCATCGGCATGCTCAAAAAGGTGAGTACCATCAAAGTAAACTAAACCATGCTCATCGGACGGAAAGTGCGAAGGCACCCAATCCAGAATAACCCCAATGCCATGCTGGTGCAGCATATCAATCAGATGCATGAGGTCATACGGTGAGCCATATTGGCTGGCCGCTGCAAAATAACCTGTAATCTGGTAGCCCCACGACCCGTTGAAGGGGTGGTACATCAGAGGCATAAATTCTACGTGCGTAAAGCCCATGCTCTTCACGTAAGCTGGCAGTTCCTCTGCTAGCTCCCTATAGGTCAAGGGCCGGTTATTATCTTCCGGACGTCGACGCCAGGAGCCCAGGTGCAGTTCATATACTGAGTAAGGCTGCGGCTGCCCGATCTGATTCCTGCGGTGCTCGAGCCAGTTATTGTCCTGCCACTCGTAGTTCAAATCTGCCACTACCGAGGCTGTAAGCGGAGGAGTTTCCCTGCAGAACGCAAACGGGTCGCTTTTCTCTACATGGTACAGGTGGTAGCGCGATTTAATATGATATTTGTAAAGCATGCCAACCCCTACTTCCGGCACAAAGCCTTCCCAAATTCCAGAGTAGTCTCCTCTTTGGCGCAATGGGTGAGTACTACGGTTCCAGTGGTTAAAGTCTCCGATTACAGAAACCTCTTCTGCATTAGGTGCCCACACAGCAAAGTAAACGCCGGTTTGCCCATTGTGGGTCATGACATGAGATCCAAGCTTTTCGTAAAGCGAGAAGTGTTTACCTTCTCTGAAAAGGTGCATATCAAAGTCTGTGAACCGGCTGATATCATAAGACATTGGAGCCTTCTCTTCGGCTGGTGCTGCTTGCTGAGTCTCTACCAGCTCTTGTTCCTGCTCTTTATGGGCAGAGTCTGGTGTCACCACTGGTGTTATCTCAGACGCTGAAGCAGGAGCCTTTCTAACCCTGGCTTTTTTAGCCGGAATTGGCGTTTCGTTTGGAGCAGGTACCGGAATAGTTGTTTCTGCTGATTTAGCTTTAGCGCTTGCTCGTTTTTTAGGAGCAGGAGATAACCCATCCGGTGCCGGAGCATCGGATAGGGTTGTACTTGCTGAAGCTGTAGACCTGCCTCTTGCTTTTTTAGGTTCAGCGTTGGCATCCGATTCCGGTGCAGCCGTTGTAGCAGCTTTAGATGTCCCCTTTTTTGAGCTGGTTTTAGCAGCAGGTGTGGTGTTCTCCTTGTCTGTATTTGTCTGATCTACCTTCTGTTTAGCCATTCTGATACTTCCTCATGATATATTTAATGCCTCTGATCGGGATTAGAACCCAATCCGGACGGTTGTTCAATTCATATCCTAGTTCATAGATTGCTTTTTCGAGCAGGAATGTCTCCATGAGCACATTATAGTCTTGCTCGCTGGCAGGTACTATGCCCGTGCCTTTCGCCTGCTCCAGGTAGCGACTCATGTAAAAACCGCTCGCGTAATGGTACCACTGCTCAGCCCACTGCTCCAGATACTGGCTGTCTTCCTTACGGAAGGTGCCTTGTTGGAACAGAGCGTTATACACAGCATAATGGAAAGAGCGAATCATACCGGCAACATCGCGAAGTGGAGAGCGTTTCAGGCGGCGCTCGCTAAACGAACGTGCTGGCTCACCTTCAAAATCGATGATAATAAAATCGCGGCCTGTAAACAGTACCTGCCCCAGGTGATAATCACCGTGTGTACGAATTTTCTGCGTGTCTATTTTCTTAGCGAAAATCGTTTTTAGCTGCTCCAGCACTGCTCCGCGCATCTGCAGAACTTCTTCTGCCTCCGCCTTCACAGACTCCGGCAAATCGTTCAGCTTTTTCTGCAACAGGTCGAAGCTGCTACGCACCAGCGAGGTAAGTGAAGAGTAAAGCGAACGTTGATAGTGCAGCGAGAAATCCTCCGGCGTAAAGTCTTTGTGGTCGATACCAGCCAGTGCCAGGTGCATTTCGGCAGTTCGTTGGCCCAACAGTTCTACCCGTTCTACGTGCGCGCCACCTAATTGCATCTGTACCTCCTCCGGTACCTCGGCAAAAGGAACTGGCTTGGAAAGTGAACCTATTAACTTTTTAGGATCAAGCCGCTCATCCTGTGTCAGCAATCGTTCAAAGAAGCGCTTCAAAGCATCTTCCATGTACACCCACACATCACCCTGGTTTGGCACTAGTTCCTGTAGCATCATCAGCACCATTGGTTGCTTGCGCCCCTCATGTTGCTCAATGGTTCCCATAAACTTAGGCACATACTCAAAGTTAGCCTTCTCAGAGAGTGCTTGTATCACCTCCACATCTGGGTTCATGGCTCTGTCAAGCTTACGGTATACTTTCATAAAGAACTTATTGCCGTAAAGAACAGAAGTGTTGCTTTGCTCCGCACTTAAAATGCGAGATGTTAAATGCTGCCCTTCATCTTTAAGCACGGCACTAACCTGCTTCTGGCTATTACCCACTAATTCTCCGCTCTCTGTCTTGAGCTTTTTACGCTTGGCCATCATCTGGAACAGCATCATTCTGAAATCTTCCCAGTACATGGCATCATACAGAATACCTTCTTTAGAATCTACGCTTACGCGGGCTATCACACTTGTAGGATAAGTGTTGATCAGCTCTTCTTCCTGCTCGCCAGTAGCAAATGCAATCGGCAGTTGGTACAGCTCTGGAAGGCCTTCGTTATAACTCACCTCAATCAGCAGCAGCGAAGCACCTTGTTTACCTACCTGCATCGGCACGTTAGACACTACCTGCAGACGTTGCATAGTGCGCGCTTTGCCACCAAACCAGCGGCTGCGCATCAGGTATTTCTGCAGTACCTTCGACTCCAGATCTTTCAACACTTTAGGAGAAAGGGCATTGCGCAAAGAGGTAAGCTGCACTTCTGGTTTATGCTTATCTGTTTCGAAAGTACCAACCACTTCTTGTTGCTGCAGTTCGAACCAGTAATAACCATGGGTACCCACGGTGAACAGATAGCTTTCGTCTTTGATTACCGGGAATTTGTTTTTGCTGAAAACCTCCATCGGAATACGACCTTTGTACTCGTGCAGGTCAAGTTCCACAGCCTCGGCAAATCGCGAAAGGTTAGCAATAACGAGTATGGTTTCGTCCTGGTACTCACGCACAAAAGCAAGTACTTTAGAGTTCGAAGGATTCAGGAATTTAATGGTGCCTCTGCCAAACGCTTTGTAGCGTTTGCGCATGTTAATTATCCGGCGCGTCCACCACAGCAGGGAATTAGGATTGTGCTCCTGCGTGTCTACGTTTACAGACTCGTATTTATATTCAGGGTCAATGATAATTGGCAGGTACAGCTTTTGCGGATTGGCTGTGGAGAAACCGGCATTCCGGTCGTCGTTCCATTGCATTGGCGTACGAACGCCATCGCGGTCGCCCAGGTAATAGTTATCACCCATCCCAATTTCATCGCCATAGTATACCACTGGGGTACCGCGCATAGAAAAGAGCAGTACATTCATCAGCTCAATCTTAGACCTGTCGTTGCCCAGCAGTGGCGCCAGCCTGTGGCGGATACCGATGTTGATCTTCGCCATTGGGTCTTTGGTGTACACTTTGTACATATAGTCCCGCTCCTCGTCCGTTACCATTTCCAGGGTAAGCTCGTCGTGGTTTCTAAGGAACATGGCCCACTGGCAGGTTTCCGGAATCGGAGGAGTTTGGTTAAAGATGTCGATAATCGGGTAGCGGTCCTCCATCTTCAGCGACATGAACAGGCGCGGCATGATGGGGAAGTGATAGTTCATATGGCAGGCATCGCCATTACCAAAGTAAGAAGCAGAATCTTCGGGCCACATGTTGGCTTCCGCCAGCAACAGTTTGCCTGTATATTTGCTATCTACATGAGCACGCAGCTTTCTTAGGAAGGCATGTGTCTCAGGTAAGTTCTCACAGTTGGTGCCATCGCGCTCAAAAAGGTAAGGCACGGCATCTAAACGGAAACCATCTACACCCAGGTCGAGCCAGTACTCCAGCATCTTAAACACTTCCTGCTGTACTTTCGGATTATCGTAGTTCAGGTCTGGCTGGTGCGAGAAAAAGCGGTGCCAGTAGTATTGACCTGCCACAGGGTCCCAAGTCCAGTTAGAGGGTTCAGTATCTGTAAAAATAATCCGCACCTCGTTATACTTGTTCGGATCATCAGACCACACGTAATAATCTCGGTAAGCCGATCCTTTTTTGGCGGTGCGGGCACGCTGGAACCAAGGATGCTGATCAGAAGTGTGGTTAATAACCAACTCTGTAATCACTTTCAGCCCGCGTCTATGTGCTTCTTTAACGAAAAGCTTAAAATCCTGCATGTTGCCATACGATGGATTTATATTATAATAATCAGCGATATCGTAGCCATCGTCTTTTAGCGGCGACGGATAAAAAGGTAATAGCCAAATAGCTGTTACACCCAGGTCTTCCAGGTAATCCAGTTTTTGCATTAAACCCTTAAAATCACCGTAACCATCGCCATTGCCGTCTTTAAAAGCTTTGATGTGCAATTCGTAGATGATCGCATCTTTGTACCAATGAATGTTGTCGTCTAACAGCGTCTCTTTATCTGCCATAGTAGATATAAATGAATTATTTAGGAATTCCCGGATTTATTGCGGGAGAAAGGTGTCATCTAATTCCTGGTGGCCCATGCCTTCGTTGGCTTCTTCGAGCCGGAACACGTGAACCGGCATCTCATACGGCCGAAGCTCCACGTAATTCCATTCGCCTGTCCAGGTGTATTTATACTCGGTAAGCAGATCGTGCATAATGTATTGCTGATCGGCGGATAGACCAAACAATTGCAGCGGAACCTGCACCCAGCCGGGCTGCACATGGTGCGGATCCATGTTCACTACCATTAATAATTTATTGCCAGTTGCCTTATCAGTTTTAGCGTAAGCCAGCAGGTGCTGATTATCGGTATTGGCAAATTGTATGTTCCAGGTGCTTTGCAAGGCAGGGTTTACCTTTCTTATTTTGTTGATAAGGGTAATAACCTCGCTGATTTTAGTTTTGCGCCCCCAGTCCCAGTGTTTTATTTCGTACTTCTCCGACTCGGTATACTCTTCCTTACCCGGATGCGGCACATTGATGCCGAACTCGTAAACCGGACCATAAAGGCCGTAGTTAGAAGAAAGGGTTGCTGCCATTATTACACGTGTAATATGCCCTGCTTCTCCCCCATCTACCAGCGATACAGGCAAGATATCAG
Organism: Pontibacter sp. 13R65; assembly: GCF_047525655.1. NCBI lineage: Bacteria > Pseudomonadati > Bacteroidota > Cytophagia > Cytophagales > Hymenobacteraceae > Pontibacter > Pontibacter sp. 13R65. Next base: position 22,869 of record NZ_JBLIQL010000037.1, on the reverse strand, counting down.
GAGTATTAGGCCAGAAGTTCGGACGGTAATACTCTCGCATTTCTGTCTGGGTAAGCTCCGTTAAGTATTCCTTCATTTCCTGGCTGGTATTACGCCATGTAAAGTAGGTATAAGATTGTGTAAACCCTATTTTACCTAATCGCTCCATTACCCGCGGACGTGTGAAGGCTTCTGCCAGAAATATAATTTGCGGATGTTGTTTTTTGATTTCTCTAATGCACCACTCCCAGAAGCCAAAAGTTTTGGTATGTGGATTATCTACCCTGAAAATATGGACTCCCTGAGCTATCCAGTGGTCTAGAATACTTTTCAATTCTATCCAGAGGTTCTGCCAGTCTTCTGTTTCAAAGTTTACAGGCAGCACATCCTGGTATTTCTTAGGCGGGTTTTCGGCATATTGCACGGTACCATCAGGGCGCCATTTAAACCACTGCGGGTGCTCCTTTACATACGGGTGATCTGGAGCGCATTGTATGGCAAAATCCAAGGCTATTTCTATGCCGTGGTCGCGAGCCGCTGCCACAAAATTCCTGAAATCTTCAAGTGTTCCTAGCTCAGGTAAAATGCTTTTGTGGCCTCCCTCCGCAGCACCTATGGCCCATGGCGAGCCAGGTTCTCCCGGTTGTGCGGTTACTGCATTGTTCTTGCCTTTTCTAAATTCTCTGCCGATGGGATGAATAGGTGGCAGGTAAACGGTATCGAAGCCCATTTCGGCGATGCGGGGCAGAATGCGCTCACAATCTTTAAAAGTACCGTGTGCTCCTGCGTCTTGTGCGGTAGAGCGCGGGAAGAATTCATACCAGGTACTGAAAAGTGCTTTCTTACGCTCTACATCTACCTCCAGCACCTTGTTGTACGTAGTTGCGTTTTTTCTGTCGGAGCAGGCGTTCATAAGATCTGTCACATCAACGCCTGTTGCTAAGGCTACTGCATCGGCATCTGCCCCCGGATTTTGTAACTCCTGCGCCCATTTTTTCAGGCGCTTGGCCTGGCCGGGTTTGGCTGTGGCAGCAGTTTCTTCCAGATGCTGCGCTCCTATCTGCAATTCGAGCTTTATATCCTGGTTGGCTTCATACTTTTTCTTGAGGCCTTTCTGCCATGTATAAAAGTGGTCGACCCAACCTTGTAGGGTGTATTCAAACCGACCCATGCTATCCGGAAAGAAAGAGGCTTGCCACTTGTCGTTTCCTAAAAATTCCATGGGAACCTCCTCCCACTTTTTCTTTTTTGTATTCCTATAAAGCAGAATAGCTTTTACCTCATCATGACCGTCTGTAAATATATCTGCTGTTACCCTTAGCTCCTCACCCACCACTCGTTTTACAGGATATTGTCCGCAATTCAACTGCGGCTTCACATTCTCAATTACAACGCGTTGTTTACCTTCCAGTGCTTCCATTAATTATCTTTTGTAGTTTACTGTAGTTACCTCACAATATAAATTATGTTTCAGGTAATATTCAAATATCCTAATAAAATAAAAATCAATTAAGTACTTATTACGGGTTCATCTAAGTTTAAGATGTTTAAGTACTTAATTCATTTAAAGACTGAAAACCTATTGCCTCAATTGTTAGTTAATACACCCTGTGACAAAACTTATAAAGAAAGATGGGAATTATTAGAACAATCGGATCTGAATTTACTGAAGGAAAAGGCACTTCCTTTACAGTTTGGGCGCCAGAGGCGACAGAGGTAGAAGTAATTATAAAATCGCCGACTCAAAACACCTTATCACTTCAAAGAGAGGCATTTGGCTATTGGACCGGGGCCTCAGAAGAGGTGGAATCAGGAGCCACTTACATGTACCGACTCAATGGCGAAACAGAGCGACCAGACCCTGCCTCACAGTTTCAGCCAACCACTGTACACGAGGCATCTGCCGTGGTAGACCATACAAAATTTAAGTGGGAGGAAAAGGATTGGAAAGGACTGCCACTAGAAAAATATATTATTTATGAATTGCATGTTGGCACTTTCTCAGAGGAAGGAACCTTTGCAGGAATAGAAAAAAAATTACCTGAATTAAAAGAACTTGGCATTACGGCCATTGAACTTATGCCAATATCGCAGTTTCCCGGAGAGAGAAACTGGGGCTACGATGGTGTATATCCTTTCGCCGCGCAGAACTCCTACGGTGGTCCTGAAGGACTCAAGAGCTTGGTGAATGCCTGCCATAAAGAAGGTATTGCAGTGGTCCTCGACGTGGTATATAATCATATGGGGCCGGAAGGCAATTATTTAAATGATTATGGTCCTTATTTTACTTCCAAATACAACACGCCCTGGGGAGCAGCACTTAATTTCGATGATGCTCACTCCGATCACGTCCGTAATTTTTTCATCCAGAATGCGCTCATGTGGCTGCGCGATTTTCATATAGATGCACTTCGTCTGGATGCCGTGCATGCCATATTAGACATGGGTTCAAAGCACTTTCTGCAGGAACTACAAGAACACATAAACCAGTTGGGTGAGCAAACCGGAAGAGAATACCTTCTGATAGCTGAGAGCGATATGAACAATGTACGCCTCCTTAACCCCATTGAGCAAGGTGGCTATGGTTTAGCAGCTCAATGGATGGACGATTACCATCATGCGGTGCACACATTAGTTACCGGAGAGCGTGAAGGGTATTACGAAGATTATGGTGAGCCGGAGCATCTGGTAAAAACACTGGAGCATGGGTTTATTTATAATGGTATATATTCGGAGCACCGCAAAAAAACGCTAGGCACCGATGCAACGCAAAATCCTGCCAAACAGTTTGTGGTATGTGCTCAAAACCACGATCAGGTTGGAAACCGCATGTTGGGCGAGCGCCTTACTCAACTGGTTTCGTTTGAGAAGCTAAAATTGGTCGCAGGCCTGGTCCTACTATCGCCGTACACTCCTATGTTGTTCATGGGTGAAGAATATGGAGAGCAGAATCCGTTTTTGTATTTTGTAAGCCATACCGACAAAGAACTGGCAGAACTCGTGCGCAAAGGCCGCCGGGAAGAATTCTCTGCCTTTGCCTGGAAAGGTGAAGCACCTGACCCTCAAGCAGAAGAAACTTTTCAGAAATCTAAACTGCAGCATAGCTACCATCAAAACGAGCAACAACGGCAACTAAGGGATTTTTACAAAGCCCTGATCCAGTTAAGGAAAACAGCTCCAGCTTTTTCGAAGTTAGAAAAACAAAACCTTACCGCCAGTTTTGACCAAACAACGCAGGTGCTGCACCTTACCCACACCGGTCAACAACCTTTTGTGCATTGCATGTTTAATTTTAGCGACAAGGCACAACAGATTTCAGTACCACAGGAAGCAGGAAATAAGTGGGAAGTCCTGTTGAACTCCTCCGATGTGCAGTGGGGTGGGCAGTCAAACAGATCAGCAGCGGCAGAAAGTGGAACAAACTCTTTCTTGCTTCAGCCAGAATCTCTGCTTACTTTACAAAGCAAGAACTAATAATTATGAAAGATAAATACATATGTGTGCATGGGCACTTTTACCAGCCGCCCCGTGAGAACCCTTGGTTAAATGAAGTCGAAATTCAGGAGTCTGCCAGTCCCTTTCACGATTGGAATGAACGTATCTCGAACGAGTGTTATGCCCGTAACTCAGCCTCCAGAATTTTGGGAGAAGGCGGCGCCATAGCCGATATCATGAACAATTATGCGCGCATCAGCTTTAATTTTGGCCCAACCCTGCTGGAGTGGATGCAGAAAAAAGATCCCGAAACTTATCAGGCCATTCTGGATGCTGACAAGGAAAGCCAGGAACGATTCTCGGGCCATGGCTCCGCATTGGCGCAAGTATACAACCACATGATTATGCCACTGGCTAACTCGCGCGACAAGCACACGCAGGTTATTTGGGGCAATCATGATTTTAAACAGCGTTTCGGCCGCAACCCGGAAGGTATGTGGCTGGGCGAAACAGCAGCCAATACGGAAACACTCGAAGTACTGGCTGAACATGGCATCAAGTTCACCATCCTGTCGCCATACCAGGCTAACAAGTTCCGCAAGATCGGAGAAAAAGAATGGCACGATGCCATTGGCGCCAAAATAGATCCCCGCAGAGCATACCGTTGTAATTTACCATCTGGCAAAAGCATTGCCTTGTTCTTTTATGACGGACCAGTTTCGCAGGGAATTGCGTTTGAAGGCTTGCTGAATAGTGGTGAGCGGTTTGCAAACCGCTTAGGCAGTACGCTGGACCAAAACAGCAGAGAGCCACAACTTATGCATATTGCCACTGATGGTGAGACCTACGGACACCACCACCGCTTCGGTGAAATGGCCCTATCTTACGCTATCCGGCACATAGAGGAAGAACACCATGCCACCCTTACAGTTTATGGCGAGTTCTTAGAAAAACATCCACCCGAATATGAAGCCAAAATCACCGAAGATACCTCCTGGAGCTGTGCCCACGGAGTAGAGCGCTGGAGAAGCAATTGCGGCTGCAACACGGGCGGCAACGGACACTGGAACCAGGAGTGGCGCGGCCCCTTGCGCGATGCATTCGACTGGCTCCGCGACCAATTGGCTCCGCTGTACGAAGCAGAAATGAAAAAGCTGAAGGCTGACCCTTGGCAAACCCGCAACGATTATATTGAGGTGATAATGGACAGGTCGGAGGAAAATGTGAAGCGGTTTATCTCTTCACATACTACCCGCGATCTAAATAAGGAGGAACAATCAAAGTTCCTGAGCCTGTTGGAAATGCAGTACCACACCATGCTCATGTACACGAGCTGTGGGTGGTTCTTCGATGAAGTTACCGGGATAGAAACAGTGCAGGATATCTTTTATGCTGCCAGGGCCTTGCAATTGGCTTATGGCATTAACGGCCACGATTACCGCACTACCTTTTTAGAGTATCTGAGCAAAGCTAAAAGCAACATTCCGGAATACGGTAATGCGGCCGATGTGTATAACCAGCACGTGAAGCCAACCATTATTAACCTGCTTCGGGTTGGTGCTCACTACGCCGTATCCTCCTTATTCGCCGATAAACCAGAAAACCTAAATCTGTATAGCTATAGTGCTACCTCAGAGAACTACGACATCCTGGAAGCAGGGCGTTTAAAACTCGCAACAGGGCAGGCCAAAATTCATTCTAACATTACCTGGAACGAGGAAGTTTTTACATTCGCGGTTCTGCACATGGGTGACCACCAGCTATTTGGAGGCGTACGTAAATTCGTAAATGATGAAACCTTCAGGGCTATGCACCTTGAACTCAGCAATGCCTTTAACAGAGGCAATGTGAGCGAGGTCATCATGCTGCTCGACAAATATTTCGAAGCCCATTACTACTCCTTCTGGCACTTGTTCAAAGACGAACAGAAAAAAATACTGGACCAGGTGCTGGAGCAGACGATGCACAACATAGAAAATGATTTCCTGAATGTGTATAATAATAATTACCCGCTGATGCAGGCGATGCGCCGGCTCTCCATGCCTCTGCCGCGCCCCTTACTTACCACAGTGGAGTATATTATTAACAACAGGCTTCAGAACGAGATTGCCAAAGAAGAAATTAACCCGCAGGAGATACAGAAACTGCTGAACGAAGCAGAGCGTATGAATGTGAAACTCAATGCAGAGACGCTGAACTTTGACCTGGCCAAACGTGTGCAGGGTCTGATGCAACAACTTGAGCAGTATCCCGATAATGTTGATCTCATGGAATTGATAATAGACCTTATCAACCTTTTCCGCAAATCGCCCGTTGAGCCGGAGTACTGGCACGCACAAAACAGTGCTTTTGTTATGCGAAAAGAAATATATGAAGACTATAAACATTGGAGCATCAAAGGAGATGAAGGAGCTGCAGAGTGGTGCCGTAAGTTTGATTTGTTATACGCTAGTCTTAATCTAAAAGCATAATCTTATATGGTTTATATTCCTAAAGCCACCTACAGGTTACAGGTGTCGCCCTCTTTCACGCTGAAAGACGTTCGCAACGTTATACCCTACTTACAGGAGTTAGGCATCAGCACAGTATATGCGGCACCTTTTTTTAAAGCCAAAACCGGAAGCGAACACGGCTACGACGTAGCAGAAGTTGAGCAGATTGGTCCGAAGATCGGTACCATGGAGGAGTTCGAAGAAATTTCAAAGGAACTACAGGAGCGTGGCATGGGGTGGTTGCAGGACATTGTTCCCAACCACATGGCTTACCACCCCGAGAATAGCTGGCTCATGGATGTACTCGAAAAAGGGCAAAAGTCTTATTATATCAACTTTTTCGACATTGACTTAGCGCATCCGGATTTTGGAGGGAAACTAATGGTTCCTTTCCTAGGCGATCCTTTAGAAAAGGTGTTGCAGGAAGGGCAAATTAAAATTTCTTTCAGCCAAAGTGGATTAGGTATAAACTATTTCGATTCCTGCTACCCTGCCAGCTTGTCTGTGTACCAGCCTTTGTTGCAGCAAATTGCAGATGACGCAGGTGCTGCATCTGATGAGTTAAACCAAAAGCTTGAGCATTTGCAGCAGGCTATCAACTCCGATAAAATAGATAGAGCACTCTGGCAGCAGAATCTGTTGGACATCTACCAACTGGTAGAGCAGCAGGAACCGCTTAAACTGGCCAAAGACAACTTACTTAAAAAGTATAATACCAGCCCTGACCTCCTGCAAGAGCTGCTCGACCAGCAGTTTTATACACTTTGCCACTGGCAGGTAACGGAGGAAAAAATCAACTTCCGCCGCTTTTTTACAGTAAATGACCTGATATGCCTCCGCATGGAGCAGAAGGAAGTTTTTGACAAATACCACGAGTTTATAAAGCACCTCGTAGATACTGGCTCGCTGCAAGGGCTGCGGGTAGACCACGTAGATGGACTTTTCGACCCGGATACTTACTTGGAACGGCTAAGGGAATTAGCTGGTGAGGAGGTGTACCTGGTGGTAGAAAAAATACTGGAAGGGCACGAAAACTTACCCGAAGACTGGCCAATACAAGGCAATAGCGGCTATGATTTTCTGGCCTGGATCAGTAACTTGTTTACCGACCCTACTGGTGAGACCAAACTCACCTCGCTTTACAAGCGCCTGGTACCAGACGCAGCCACAGATTACGAAAAGCTGGTATTTGAGAAGAAGATGTATATCCTGAAGAACCAGATGCCTGGTGAACTTGATAACCTTCTCCGCTACCTGCATGAGCACCAATTGCTTACTTCTGAGTTTGAAGATGCCGAGTGGCGAAAAGCACTGGGTGTATTGCTAGCCTCTTTTCCTGTTTACCGAATCTATGTGCGCGAGTTCCCGCTATCGGAGCTGGCGGTAGAAATAATTGATAAAGCCTTTGCAGAGGCCTTGCATCGCGCACCCGCCATAGAACCTCAACTGCACCACCTGCGCACCCTGTTTCAGCCAGATTTACAGGAGTCGGAAGAGGTACTGCAACACAAGCTTTATTTTGTGATGCGCAGCCAACAGTTTACTGGCCCGTTGGCAGCAAAAGGCGTAGAAGACACTACTTTCTACAATTACAACCGCATTATTTCCCTTAACGAAGTCGGCAATAGCCCGGATGTGTTTAACATCAGGCCAAACGAGTTCCATAAGCTCATGAAATACAAACTCAAGAGCTACCCACACTCTCTGAATGCGACTGCCACCCACGACACAAAAAGAGGCGAAGGGGCCCGCATGCGCCTAAATGTGCTAAGCGAACTGCCTGACGAATGGGAAGAACAAGTACAGGTTTGGCTGGAAATGATTAATAAGCACATAAAGGCCGGTAAACCTAAACGCAACGATATCTACTTTTTGCTGCAGACGCTGCTGGGCGTACTGCCTGTAGATGGTGCCGTAGACGAAACCGTGGTGGAGCGGGTGCAGGAATACTTAATTAAAGCATTTAGAGAGGCTAAGGTAAACACGAACTGGTCGGAGCCGAACGAAGAGTATGAAGAGGCAGTAAAAGAGCTGGTGGAGTACCTGCTTCTGAAAGACGAAGAATTTATGCAGGCTTTCCGTCCGTTTTTCCTCAAGCTGGCTCATTACGGCTGGATTTACTCACTTTGCCAAGCTCTGCTAAAAGTAACATGCCCCGGCGTGCCAGATATTTACCAGGGATGCGAACTCTGGGATTTCAGTCTGGTAGATCCGGATAACAGACGCCCGGTAGATTATGAGCAACGGCAACAGTACCTTACAGAATTAAAAGCGCAGGAACAGCAAGATAGCGAAAGCCTACTGGCCGACCTGCTGGCGAACCCAGCCGATGCCCGCGTAAAACTGTACCTGCTTTACAAGGCCCTGAACGTGCGTAACGAGCTGCACGAACTTTTCAGCTTTGGAGACTACCAACCTGTAAATGTAACTGGCAAGCATAAAACGCACATATTGGCCTTCACCCGCAAGTATGAAGGGCAGTGGTGCCTGGTAGTGGTTCCACGTTTGTTGGTGCCGGTTGTTTCAGAGCAGGAACTTCCGCTGGGCCAGGTATGGGAAGACACCACCATCGTATTACCACCAGATGCTCCTCTTAGCTGGAACCAGGTGTTTGGGCAGCAACAACTCTCTTTGCAGCAGGAAATTCCTGTAGCAGACCTATTAAATAAATTTCCTGTAGCACTTTTAACCGCAACAGCATCATGATCATTAAAAAACGTAGCAGCGGCTTGCTTCTTCATATTACTTCTCTCCCATCGGCTTTTGGTATAGGCGATCTGGGGCCGGAGGCTTATAAATTTGCCGATCTGCTGGCAGAGGCAGGGCAGCGCTACTGGCAGATTTTGCCTTTGAACCCTACCGAAACAGGGTCAGGTAATTCTCCTTACAGTAGCCACTCCGCTTTTGCCGGAAACCCACTTTTGCTAAGCCCAGAGCTGTTGGTGAAGGATGGCTTGTTACAAAAAGAGGATCTTGATACTGATGAATATTCGTTCAGCGACTCTAAAGTAGATTACGAAGAGGCTACCCGATACAAAAGAGGCATTTGGCAAAAGGCTTATCAAAATTTCAAGCAATACCCATCTACGGAGCTGAATACCCAATTCGAAGCCTTTATTCTGAAGCACAAATCCTGGTTGATTGACTATAGTCAGTACGTAGCTTTCAAAAACCACTTTGAACATAAAAGCTGGGTAGATTGGGACGATGAAATAAAAACGAGAGAGGAACGGCCGATCCATGAGTTAGCCGATCGGCTGGGTGTGGAAATAGAACGGGAGCAGTTTCTCCAGTTTCTCTTTTACAAACAATGGGAGCAACTAAAAGCTTACTGCAACGAAAAGGAACTGCATTTCATCGGCGATATGCCGTTTTACGTCAGCCACGACAGTGCCGACATTTGGGCGCATCCACAGTATTTCAAGCTCGATGAGGAAGGCCAGCCATTCGCATCGTCTGGTGTGCCACCAGATTATTTCAGTAAGACGGGCCAGCTTTGGGGAACACCGGTTTTTGATTGGGAAACTCTAGAAAGACAGAACTTCGACTGGTGGATACGGCGCATAGACCACAACCTACGGTTATTCGACTTGCTCCGCCTCGACCATTTCCGTGCCTTTGCCGCGTATTGGGAAGTGCCTGCTTCTGAAAAAACCGCCATCAATGGGAAATGGGTAGAGTCGCCAGGTGCCAAAATTCTTTCCATCGTGCGAAAGAACCATCCTGAGATGCCGATTATTGCAGAAGATCTGGGAGAGATAGATGAACCGGTGCGGGAATTGATGCAGCAGTTCGATCTGCCAGGCATGCGTCTGCTCATTTTTGCCTTCGGTGATGATATGCCACGGAATGCCTACACGCCCCACAACCACATAAAAAATTCTATAGTATATACCGGCACCCACGACAACTACACCATGCGCGGCTGGTTTGAGACACAGGCCAGCTACGAAGACAAAAGCAGACTTGGGAATTATACCAACACTCACCTTAGCTCCGAGAATATTCATGAGGTTATGGGGCGGCTCGCATTTGGCTCGGTAGCACAACTGGCGGTATTGCCTGTGCAGGATGTACTGGGCCTGGGCACTGAAGCCACTATGAATAAGCCCTCTACTACCGACAACAATTGGATCTGGCGTCTGAAACCTGATCTCTTTAACAGGCACGAAGCCGAGAAGTTAAAAAATCTGATGTGGTTGTATAACCGCTAATCAGCCTTTCTACAAAATTACCCTTAGCCTTCTGGAGTAAAACACACCTCCGGAAGGCTATTTTTATTTAAATAATTTGCTTGCAGTTGGCGTTTGCTGCCAGTTAATCACTGGGAAATTAAGTAGTTAAAGCCGTACCTACTTTAGAGATGCCCTCCGCAAATAAAATAACTTAAAAGGCCTCCCAGTTATCAGGAGGCCTTTTAAGTTATTTTATTTCATAAACATTAAATAGAAGCTAAACCTTCTTCAGCCACATCGCCTGGCTCTTTCGGATTAGTGGGTAGCTCCAATTTGTTTTCGTGTACCATTTCTGCCAATGCATTGGCGTGGTCGAGGTAGTGCGAAGTGTACGAATCGTCGGATGCATGAATGTAGAGCGTGGTCTGACCTTGCACAGCATTGATAATATCTTTATGCTCCCCCATTGGCAAAGCCGGGCAGCCCAAGCTCCTTCCGAGCCTACCTTGCTGGGCTATAAAAGCCTCAGATGCATAATCTGCACCGTGCATAACAATGCAACGATCCAAAGCATTTGTATTGTAAGCCTCATCCATCCCGTTTAGTTTAAGCGAGAGCCCGTGCTTACCGTAATATGTTTCTTCCGTTACATAAAACCCAATACTACTCATATACGACTCACTATCATTTGAAAAACTTTCGGCAAATTCCTCGCCCGAATTGCGGCCGTGCGACACGTAGGTGTTAAAAAGAAGTTCTTTATTATGAACATCCACAACCCACAGCCTCTTCTCGCGCGATGATTTGGTAAAGTCCACCATGGTGATAATTCCTTTGTCCGACAGCTTGCCTTCATGCTTTAAGTTATAATAACCTGCCAGCGCCTTATTAAATACCTCGAACCGTAGCCCCTCACCCTGCAGCTGCATTTCCTCATAAAGGGTGTAAGCCAGCTGGTCGAACTTCATGACCCGGTAACTCATGAGTTTGCTCTTGATGCGGTGCGGATCCGATTTAGCAACCGACTGTCCTGCTGGTATGGCAACAGGCGAAAGAATAAGGGGGGCAAAAAGTGGCAACAGCTTCTTTACCATCTTCTTTCCTCGATATTTCCATCTTATTTTTTTCATAGCTAGCTAAAGTCTAATATTGCTTAAGTCTTATTTTACGTACTCACCGCTAATGCGTTCAATTTCATTAATTGAGTATCAGCATAATTAGTTTTTGAGACCTGCAAACAAGGCCAAAATTCAGGGCATCATTTTTGGTTGAATTCTGGTATTAATACAAGTAAGACTAAGGCAATAAAATTCATGATATTAAAATTTGGTTTGAAATACAGTACAATTCCGGCCCTATTCCTGATGGTGCTAATGCTCCTAGGATGTGGAAGTCATAAAACATTACGAGGTGTTTTTAAAAATGAAACACCCTACGAGCGTTATGCTACTTCGCTGAAGGCCGCTAGCCTCGACCAGACAGCGCTGGGCCAGGAGTGGCTGAAGGCCGGCACCAGTGCTCTTCGCGACTCTATAACAATTACATTACCATTCAAAGAAACAGGATATTTTGCAGCCGATAAACCACGCGCGTTAGCTTACCGCCTGCAGGCGCAGCATGGCGAACGTCTTGTAATAGACCTGGAGTTACGCACCAAAGAGCCGGCAACCGTATTTATGGACCTCTTTGAAGCCCCTGCACAACGCTCTGAATCACCGCGCCATGTGGCAAGTGCAGATACGACATCAGTAAGGCTAGTGTATGAAGTAAACGACGACAAGCCTCATATTTTAAGGCTTCAACCAGAGCTGCTTCGAAGCGCACAATATACCGTTACCATACAGGTTCAGCCTACGCTGGCTTTCCCTGTACCTGGTAAGTCGAGTCGCAACATCTCCAGCATTTGGGGTGATCCGCGCGATGCCGGTGCCAGACGACACGAGGGGGTAGACATTTTTGCTCCCAGAGGAACGCCCGTTGTAGCTGCAGTAGATGGTGTAGTTACCCGCGTGGGCACAACACCACGTGGTGGTAATGTAGTGTGGCTCTCTGATGCCAAACGCAGGCAGAACCTCTATTATGCCCACCTCGACAAGCACCTCGTTTCTCCTGGCCAGCGCGTAACTACCGGCGACACATTGGGCCTGATTGGCAATACCGGAAACGCTATTTCTACAGCGCCTCACCTGCACTTTGGCATTTACCGCTCCGGCAAAGGTGCCACCAACCCCTACCCTTACCTGCACCAGCCTACGCAGGCAGCTCCACGGGTGCAGGTAGATGCCAACAATATAGGAGCTTGGGTTCGGGTATCGGCCAGGCAAGCCAACATTCGTTTGCAGCCTACTACAAAAACCGGCGTATTTGCCACGCTGCCTCTGCACGCTCCTATGCAAGTGACAGGTGCAACCGGCAACTGGTACCGGGTAGAGCTGCCAAACGGAGCACCAGGCTATATTGCCTCCAGCCTGGTGGAGGCCACCACAAAACCGGTGCGCCATAAAAAACTGACAGGCCAATATGGACTGCTTGATGAGCCGCACCCGCATGCAGCACCTAAAGATAGTTTAGCGGCTGGCACCCAACTGGCTGTGCTTGCAGCATATAAGGATTTTGAGCTGGTACAGAAGCCCGATGGAGAAACTGGCTGGCTTTATTTGCCTGTTAACTAGATTACTGGCGCGGGTAGCGCAAAAGGAGTTTTAATGGTGGCGGTTTTTATGTTATATTTGAAGAAGAGAAAAATCGATCATCCTAATAAAATTCTACTTTTTTGAAGTTAGCTGCCATAGATATAGGCTCGAATGCAGCCAGATGCCAAATCACTAATGTGTTTAACCAAAATGGGTTGGTTACTTTTAAACGCGTGGAGTACGTGCGGTATGCCATCCGTTTCGGCGAAGATGTGTTTAATACAGGCTACATTAGTGAGTACAAAATAAACAAGTTTATAAAACTGCTGCACTCTTTTCAGTTGTTGATAGATGTGCACGATGTGGAGCATTTTATGATCTGCGCCACCTCTGCTATGCGAACCGCATTAAATTCTGATGAGGTTAGGGCTCGTGTTTACGATGCCATAGGCATGAAAATTCAGGTAATAGACGGTGTTACCGAAGCCGACCTGATCAACAAAGTCATCATTAATTTTCTGGACGACCAAAATTACCTGCACATAGATGTAGGTGGAGGCAGCACAGAGTTCAACATTTATGTGAACCGCCAGAAAATGGTGTCGCAGTCGTTTGAGCAGGGTTCTATTCGGCACATGCACGGTCACAACTCCGCAGAACTGTGGAACGCGATGCGTTACTGGATTGAGGAAAATACGCAAAAGTACCAACTGAACCGTGCCATAGCCACCGGCGGTAACATTAACAAGATTTTTGAACTTGCCGGACAGTCTACGGGCAGGCCAGTGACCTTAGAGCAGATAGAAGCTGTAACAGCTCGAATTGCAGCCACTTCTATGGAAGATCGCCTTACCAAGCTCCTCTTGAACCCCGACCGGGCTGATGTAATTCTGCCTGCCGCAGAAATATACTTGTCGGCCATGAAATGGGCGCAACTCGACACGATGCTGGTGCCAGCTGTTGGATTAAAAGACGGTATGCTCCACGCGCTCTACGAGCAGCATCACCCCGACCGGTTCGTGATAAACAAGATAGATTAAAAAAGAAGTGCGGCAGTGGAGTACTCCATTGCCGCACTTCTTTTTCAGACTCCTTCCAGCTCTTCAACCCAATAAAATTTATTCGCATTTCTGCTTTTGTCCATCGCCTTTTTTCTTTAAAAGAACTGTTTTCTATCCTGCCCTGGCCCTATCACTTTTTTTCCCTTTTAGCCTCCGGAAGAGTGTTTTCATTAGCAGAATTCAACAACTCTCTTCTCATCTCCTTTGTAACCAAGAAGAATGATATCTGTAATTTTTTACACAATCTATGGTGGCTGTAACCGGCCTTTTCAGCGCTTCAGCACAAAATAAACGCAAAATGAGGCTACTCTCTTTGGATAAAAGAGGCTCTGACTTTTATACTTAATCAACTACTGCCTATCCTGCTCGTATCTAATAGTTCATGTTGTACAAAAATGAAAAGCTATGAAATCTGAAAAAACAAATGAATTAGAGCATTTGCTTATTAAATGTATTACCGCCTGCGAAACATGCGCTACTATGTGTCTGCAGGAAGATGATGTAAAAATGATGGTGAAATGCATTATGCTCGATCGCGACTGCGCTGATATATGTGCCCTTACCTCGCGGTTTGTAGCCAGAAACTCGCCTCATGCCAAACATATAATGAAAGAGTGTATTGAAATATGCAGATTGTGCGAAGCCGAATGCCGCAAGCACGAGCATGACCATTGCCAGAAATGCGCTGACGCCTGCCAGGAATGTGCTGATGCCTGCGAAGCCTGGTCGAAAGAACATGCCACTGCTATGTAAAAAAAGGGCCGGAAGTAAAACTTCCGGCCCTTTTTTTACTTGTTGGCTGCTGTCTTAGAAGATGGCATCCAGAATGGCAGAGATTAATGATAGTACCAGGCTATAGATTAGTGCCCACAGGAACCCATCTACAGTAAAGCCCGATACCAGCGAACTTGCCAATAAAATAATAATGGCATTGATTACCAGCAAAAACAAACCTAAGGTTAGTATGGTAACCGGTATAGTCAGCAGCACCAGAATTGGCCGGACAATTGCATTAAGTATGGCTAACACAATAGCTACAATTAAGGCACTGACAAACCCATCTACCTGCACGCCAGGCAATATGTAAGCAGCCAGCAAAACGGCCACACCAGAGAGCAATATTTTAATTATAATCCCCATAGTTTACTTTAGATATAGCATATAAAACAAATAATATATTGCCTAGCTATACGCAAGTGTATTTATAAGGATAGAATAATTAAAGCTCCAGACGTTTTTGCGATACAGCCATCCAGTTGCAGAGTTTGTACAGCATCCGGGCACCAACGTTTCCATTCCACTCGCTCTCGCCAGGGGCTACCTCGCATAAGTCAAAGCCAATAATCTCACGACCTGATTTCACCAGGGCTTTGATCAGGTAAACGGCCTGTTCGAACTCCAAACCTCCAGGTACCGGTGTACCGGTTGCAGGGCATAACTTAGGGTCAAGGCCATCAATATCAAAGCTTACATAAACTTTTTGAGGAAGCTGTGCAATAATTTTTTTGCACTCCTTTTTCCAGCTGTCGCCTTCATACATATTCTCCTTCAGCACAGCATCGTAAAAGATGGTGACCCTGCCATTAGATTGCTCGGCCAGCTCTGCCTCTGCCTGGCATATGTCCCGGATACCCACCTGCACCAGCTTCTTTACCTGCGGCAGCTTGAGAGCGTTGAACATGATGGAAGCATGCGAGTAGGTAAAGCCTTCGTATGCGTCGCGTAAGTCGGCGTGCGCATCTACTTGTAAAATGCCATATTCTTCGTGTCGCTCCGCAAGGGCATGCATCAGGCCAAGGGGAGTGCTATGGTCGCCGCCGAGTACGCCCACCAGTTTTCCCTGGTCCAGGTAGGTAAGAGCTTTGGATTTAAGCCACTGCAGTAGTTCCTCTCCTTTTTGCGTTACCTCTATTGGCAGGTTAGCATACGCCTGCTCCTCCGATGCCGGGCTTCCTTCTTCTAACCAGTTTATATAGGCCTCAGCTTTGGTCCGAAGCGCTTCGCTAGTCTCCTCCCAGTCTGCGGAAATTTCTTCCATAGCGATGCCCAATTTCCAGGCATCTTTTATGGCGGGCTCAAACAGGTCGAGTTGCGGGGACGCTTCCATGATAGCTTGTGGACCCTGGGCAGTGCCTGCGCTATACGATACGGTAACCTCCCAAGGCACCGGCACAATTACTACTTCAGCCTCCTCTACTGTAAATGGCAAACCAAAAAGGCCGCCATTTACATCGCCCACGCCATTTGGATCGAAAGTAGCGATTTTTTCTTCTTTGCTGTTGCTGTTAATGGGTTGGTTCAGCGGAGTACTCATCTAAAATATCGTTTGAATTTGAGTGCAGAAGCTGCTTTACGAAGTTAGGTAAGGCAAAAGCTGCTGTATGAATGTCTTCGTTGTAGTATTTTAAGCCTTGGCTCTTCGTGAAAGCTGCAGCGGCCTCACGATCGAACACCAGGGGGTGCGAATCTCCTTTGGAAGAGTAGGAAAAGCTCCAGGTACCAGTAGGGTAAGTAGGAATGGCCGCCAGATAGCAATGCACCTTGTCCTGACCGAAAATCTTCTTATAGGTATCATAAATTTCTACGAACACGGCACTGTTGAAACGCGGTGATTCGCTTTGGGTAACCATCAGTCCATCTGGAGTGAGGCAACGGTGCACTTCTTTGTAAAATGCAGCCGTAAACAGGCCCTCTCCTGGTCCTACTGGGTCAGCTGAGTCTACGATTATCAGGTCGTATTGAGAATCGGAGCACTCGTTTATGTACTTAATGCCGTCTTCTACCAGCAGGTTCAGGCGCGGATTGTCGAATGCCACTGCGGTTTCAGGCAGGTGCAGTTTACAGGCCTCTATTACGAGTTCGTCTATCTCTACCAGCGTTACCTCTTCCAGCTGTTCGTGGCGCAGGAGTTCGCGTACTGTACCTCCGTCGCCACCTCCTATTACCAGCGCGCGCTTTGCTTTAGGATGGCTGAACATAGGCACGTGCGTAATCATTTCGTGGTACACATACTCATCTTTTTGAGTGCACATCACCATACCATCTAAAGTAAGCATGTTGCCATATGCCAGCGTTTCGTAAATTTCAACACGCTGGTAAGGCGACTCTTTCTTGTACAACTGGTTTCCGGTATGCTTTAAGGAAAGTGCAATATTCTCATCGCGCTCCGTAAACCAGATATCGCGGGTTATTACCCCTTGCGTTTCGGCCGGCTTAGGAGATACATCTCTTAAAGTGTCCAGGTTAAAATCCAGGCGCTTTAGAAGTTCCAGCTGTCCGCGGCGGCACTCCATAGAAGAACCGTGGCCCGCTTTAAATGCCTCTTTCAGGTAATTATAAGAAACCCAAGGGTTAACAGAATCGCCACAGGTAAACAAATCCACGGCGGCATAGCCAAACTCCGGCCAGGTATGAATGGCCAGGTGGCTCTCCTGGATCACCACCACCCCAGACACGCCATAAGGCGAGAAGTGATGAAAAGTACTGTTAATAACCGTTGCTCCGGCTGTTTCAGCGGCCGCCACCATGCTCTTTTCGATGTGCATCACATCGTTCATAAGTTCAGGGGAGCAATCGTAAAATTCAACTAAAATGTGTCTTCCTAAAGCGTTCATCCATTAGAAGTGTAGGTAAAAAAAAGTATAGCCAACAAAAAAACGAAAACTCTGGCTATAATCAAATATAAAAGAATGCGCACCTGTAGCCACACATTTTACTAATCCATAACTAAACAACTCTTAACCTGGCGCTTTTCCGCACAAAAACACCTCTGGAAGACCCTTTTCATTAGCATAATTGGTGTAGCAACGCCGAACTGAAAATTAAAAATAAGAAGCGGGAGTGGCGTAAGGCATTAATATTTCAGGAATGCCCTTGGGCTTATATTTTCTTAATAGCTCTGGAAGGCCAAATTTATTAGAATAATTGAAGAAGGGAGCAGGCAAATATCCTGCAAAGCGGAGCTGCCTATTTCCGTGACGAATGGCAAGCGCAACGTATCGCTGATTTTTACTGCGGCACGAAAGCAAAACTACGGAGTACACTATGAAGACTTGTAAGCAACAGGAGTGGCAAAACGATGGAACCGTCTAACAAATGCTGCTACGGCTGCATAAGGCTATCAGCTGGTGCAATCACAAGCGTCATTATTTTATGTATATAAATGAAGCTTTCTGCTACTCCTCGCCTAAAATATTGTTTTTGTTTTGGGTAAACGTCCGGATAATGTCGATCATTTTGAGCAGCGTATTCGTATCGAAAAACAGCATCAGGGGCAATTCTACGCTTTTCAGGTTATGTGAAAATTGCGTAATAACTGTAAAAACAAGCGGCTGAAATAGGGGGTGCTGCACCAGAATATCTTTTAAAGAATCGGCGATATGGCTTTTTGGTGCTTTGGGCGGCGAACCATAAATACTTGATTTCAGAATATTTGCCAGCTGCGTTACCAAAGCTCCCGTTATAATATTACTGATCTCCAGTAGCAGCGATTCCTGCATCAGACTTAGCTCGCCTTTCTGCACTTCCAGCATGCTCAGGCAAATTTCCGACAGGCGCGCAATGTGGTCGTCGGAGAAGAGCAGCAACGTAGACCCGTTAAAATCACCTTTTATATCGGACTGAATAATAACATGTGAGGTTTCGTACTTTGCCACAAGGCTGATTAGTTCTTTTACTTCTATAATTTGGATATCAGGCACTTTCAGCAACACTTTGTCGCGGGCTATGGCAGCAAAAGAATCTGCGGCACGAGCCAGTCCTATATTAAGAATTTCCTTAATGATATCTCTTTCTAAGTCTGTAACCTGAGGTTCCATTATAAAAGTCCAATTAGTCGGTTTATCGCTCATCACATCAGCCTATCTTCTATTAATAAAATAACGAGTTATGGCGGGCACATCGAGAACCAAGCAAACTTTACCAGTTCCAAGCAAGGTTACGCCTCCATAAATATCAATATCATCGAGTGGCTTCTTCAGTGATTTGACCACAATGTCTTGTTGTCTGTACAGTTTATCTACAATTAACCCGAGCTTTCTGTTATTATAAGATACAATAATAATATTCTGCACCTGCCCCTTCAGCCGAGTTGCATCTCCCAGACGCATATTGTCAAGTGGGGCATTCAAAAGTTCGTTCAGGTAAACAACCGTAATTGTTTCTCCTTTTATATCGGCTAACAGCACGTCGCCAACCTCGTGCAACTCCGTCACATCTATAGATACCACCGACTCCGTATGGATAAGTGGTATAGCATAGTAAATAGAATCCACCTCAAACAACAGCGATCCTTTCACCGCTATAGAGGTTGGCAAGCGCAACACAAAGGTGGTGCCTTTGCCTCTTTCCGATTCTATGTTAATGCGGCCCCCAATGGAATCTATTGCATTTTTCACCACATCGAGCCCCACGCCTCTGCCAGAGAATTCGGTTACTTCTTTTGCCAGTGAAAAACCTGGCTCAAACAAAAATGACAGAAGCTCAACCTGTGGCAGATTATCAGCAACATCGGCAGGCACCATTTTACGGTCTACAGCTGCTCGCTTTACCTGCTTCAGATCAATACCTTTGCCATCGTCCGCCAGTTTAATAACCACGTTCTCGCGGTCGTTGCGCGCGGTGAGCATTAAGCGCCCTTCGGCTGGCTTACCGGCCTTTACCCGCTCCTCCGGTTTTTCAATCCCGTGGGTAATGGCATTCCGCACCAGGTGCAACAGCGAATCAGTAATGATCTGCAGGATATTTCTGTCAATCTGGATATCCTGCCCTACCAGATCAAGGTTCACTTCTTTTTTTTCGGCAACCGCAATGTCGCGTACGATACGCGGAAACTTGTTAAACAAAGACCCTACAGTTACCAGTCGGGCGTCCATAACGCTGTACTGCAGCTCTTCTGTAATACGGTACAGATGCGAGCTTACACTCAGCAGTTCGTCGTTGTTCAGTTCCCTGCTGATAGACAGGATTCTGTCCCGGTCTATCATCAGTTCCCCCACCAGGTTAAGCAGGTGGTCCAGTTTTTTTATCTGAATATAAATCAGGTCCGAGAGCGACAGCTTTCTGGAAGTATTGTACTTCTGCACCTTGGCCAGCTCAATGGCACTGTCCGAGAGGTTGTCTACAATAATATCCAGGTTACGCAGCAGCACCGGGTCTGGCTCTCCTTCGCCAGGATTGTCGATGTTGGTAATCAATTCCCCCAACATGTCGATGCCGTCGAAAAGTACCGTTACCACCTCATCGCTGAAGCTGAGTTCTTTATTGCGGATCAGGCTGAAAGCAGTCTCCAGCTTATGCGATACCTCCGAAATCTGCAGGTAACCGATGGCTTTGGCGTTGGCTTTGAGGTTGTGCAGCAAACGAAATATCTCCGCCAGCACATGGTCGTCCTGCGGCTTTCGTTCCAGATCACTAATGTGCCTGTTCAGGGCATCATAATACTCCAGCGCTTCTGCTATAAATATTTCTTTATACTCCTGCTCTCTTGATTTCATGTAATACTGTCAGTTATACTGACCTCGTACCTGTTCTCCGCATATGCGTTAATAAATGTGGCAATCTCTTCTAAAGACAGAATTTCATCAATAAGTCCTTTTTCAATGGCTGATTTAGCCATACCAAAAATGGCTGAAGATGCCTCGTTTTGAGCTATTACCAGTCCCTCATTCTGCTTTAAAAAAGCGGCTCCTACGGTGCCATCCTTTCCCATTCCCGTTAAAATCACTCCCAACACCTTGCCTGCCTGCGTGTTAGCTACCGACTTCATGAGCAGATCAACCGACGGTTGGTCAAAAGAGAGTGTCTCTTCTGTGAACCCTATTTTCAGGCTGTTTTTGTTGCCCATTACTGGTTCCACTACCATATTTTTGCCACCAGGAGCAATAACAATTTTACCCGGCTTCAGTAATATACCACTTCTACCTTCCACTACAGTTAGCTCCGTCAGGTGCTGCAGCCGTTTCGCAAATGACCTGGTAAATCGCTGTGGCAGGTGAACGGCCACCAAAACGCTAGCCTTCAGCCTTGGCGACAATCGCTTTACAATTGTTTCGATAGCCTGTGTACCACCTGTAGAGGCACCTATTACAATAATTGGCTCAGCCTTTGGTTGTTGCGCTGCCACTTTATATACAACACCGCTTGTCAATTCCTGCTCCAGCATGTGGAGCCTGGCGCTAGCATTATTATATTCGGAGTTCCGAACAGCTCTTACCTTTTGCACCACCTCTTCCGAAATACTCCTGTAATTTGGGTAACGGATACCTTTAGGCCTGATAATGATGGCGTAAACGCCTAACTCAGTTGCCTGTTTTACAAGTTCCAGTGTCAGCTGATCTTTGTCGAGGAGCAGGACCATTGGTGTAGGAGCCTCTCCAAAAATACGCTTCAGGGTAAATAGCCGACTGTTTTTAGGCAAATGGTTATCTACCAGCACTACATCGGGCCTCACCGCCTTTATCTGTTGCAGAAGTTCATCTCCATCAGCTGCCAGTCCTACCAGTGTGAGGTCTTCCTGCACCTGTATAATATTTTCCAATACCAGCCGGGCATAACACGACTTATCAGCAACCAATACTTTTAACATCTCTGTCTGATCCAACTCCCTCGTTCCCCCTCACCTACTTATGCTAAGGTTTTTTTTACTATAATTACTCTTCCGAAGGGCTACCTAAAATCTGGTTTACTACTTCCAGCACCTTCTCTTCAGAGAATGGCTTTACAATATAAGAAAGGGCACCATACTCCAGCGCCTCATTCACAATTACTTCCTGTCCTACTGCACTCACAATCACCACTTTCATGTCTGGTTGCTCGCTTTTTATTCCTTTTAGCACATCAAGACCAGTGTTGTCTGGCAATATTACGTCGAGCGTAATAAGGTCGGGGCTAGTTGTTTTGGCCAGTTCCAATGCGGTTTGCCCGTTAGGGGCCTCGCCTACTATTTCGTAGCCGGCATCAGACAACATGTTCTTCAGCATGGTGCGCATATAGAAGGAATCATCTACAATCAGAATTCTTTTCATACTTTATGTTAATAGTATTTTCTCGTTTTAACTTGCCAGCTGCTTTATCTCATCGTTGGTCAGGATCTTGAACATATCCAGCACTACAATCAGCTGGTTATTTACTTTGGCAATCCCTTCAATATAGTTCTCATTTATGCTGATGTCCTGCAAAAACGCAGGCGCTTTGTCTATTTTAGACATAGCGATGTTCAGCGACTGTGGTACCTCGCGCACCACCACACCAATGCTGTAATCCTTGGCCTCAATTACCAATGTGTAGGAAGTTTGGACCAATTCATTTTCAGGAATTGGTGCCGGCCTAATGCCGAACCGGTCCTCCAGGTCCATAATCGCTATGATATCGCCCCGGATGTTTGCTACGCCTCTGATAAAGTGAGGGGTACGAGGCATGCGGGTAATGGCCGGTGTAACTGTTACCTCCTTTACCTGCTCTATTTTAATACCATAGCTCTCTGTGCCCAGTTTGAAAACAACCAGGTGCACCATTTCCTCCGGCTTGGTGTTTTTAGGATTGCCTTCTCTGGTATTTTCAGCAGGGGCAGCAGCTTGTTCTGTATTATTCACCTCCCCTTCAGTTTCCAGGGATTTTCCATTTTTCGCCTGTGCCATTCTTTGAAATTTTTATCATCTTAGGATTTAGATGAATTGGCTTTTTTAGCAGTTGATTTTATTGGCTTACGCGGTGTAGAGAGCACTGCCTGGCGCCCCCCTTTATGCGATGCATTAAAAACCAAGTTACCATCAATTAGTTTGAAGGCTGAAATACTAATCTGCAGATCCGCCGCAATGTCGTTCAGGTTCTGGGAAGACGAAGTAAGCTCCTGCATGGAACCTGACAGCTGCTTAGCTGTACTGGCCACCTGCTGGGTACCAGAGGCTGTTTGCTCCGCAATTGCTACCACTTCCTCCACATATTTTACCACATCACCAATACTAGATTTCTGGGTTGTGGTCTAGAATGTATGATGGTGGGATAAAAATGGCAGCAGAGGTGTTAGCTGAGAGTTATGTGCGAGATAACTATTCAGCTCAAGTGCCCCTACTGCCACAGTTTGAAGGTAGTAAAA
>NZ_JBLIQL010000036.1:0-30904 GCF_047525655.1 Pontibacter sp. 13R65 | reverse complement strand
CGCCACCGAAACCCCATCAACGCCCTGGTCCACATCCTCTCAGGTCTGACCGCCTACACCTTTCTCGACCACAAAAACAAAAAGTTTAACCTCGCCAGAACATTGGCTTAATTCCCGAGTTCACGCTTAATTAGCTCAGGAAGGCCGTTTTTATTCGAATAATTGAGGAATGCTAAATAAGATCTACAACTGTCTGAACAAAGCAAGCTACTATTCCTCCGGCTGTTGCTCATTGGGCTCTACGGCGCCTTCTCTTACACAGAAAATGCTGCCTTCTATGGCAAGATCGGCTTTAGGGAAAATTGCCTGCGCTTCCTGTAGCAGGGGGGTAAGGTCTTTGTATCTTACAGAAAAATGACCGAGGAGCAAGTGCCGTACTTCTGCGGCTAATGCCATTTGGGCTGCCTGTTTAGCTGTGCTATGAAAGGTGTAATGCGCTCGGTCGCGTAAGTCGTCGGTAAAGGTGGCTTCGTGGTAGAGCAAATCTGCGTGTTGCAGGTAAGGGACCAGTTCTGGGTTGAAGCGTGTGTCGGAGCAATAGGCGTAGCTGCGTTGGGCCTTCGGCTCCAGCGTTACGTCCTGGTTCCGAAGCAGCAGTTTGCCGTGTTGGTCGTATATGTCTTCTCCTTTTTTCAGGCTTACCAGTTGTTGGGGCGTGAGGTAAGTTGGCAGCTTCTCTTTAATGAGTGGCCGTGGTTTAGGCTTTTCTCTGAATAGAAACCCCCAGCAGGGCACCCTGTGCTGCATCGGCAAGGTGTGCACGGTAATATCCTTATCTTCATAAATAAGTTCATGCTCCAGGGTGTCTAACTCTCTGAATACAAGGTCAAAGCAGAGGTTGGTGCCGGAGTAGCGAAACTGAAGGGTGAGAATTTCAGAAAGGCCGGGAGGGCCAAATAGGTGTAGAGGANTCTCTGAATACAAGGTCAAAGCAGAGGTTGGTGCCGGAGTAGCGAAACTGAAGGGTGAGAATTTCAGAAAGGCCGGGAGGGCCAAATAGGTGTAGAGGAGTTTGCCGGCCGTTCAGGTGCATGGTGGAGAGCAAGCTCACAAGACCGAAATAGTGGTCGCCGTGGAGGTGGCTGATGTAGATATTACAAATGCGCTGATGCTTTATCTTGTAAAGCATCAGCTGCATTTGTGTTCCCTCACCGCAATCTATCAGGTGATACTGATTGCCGATGGTTAATACCTGTGCGGTATGGTGCCTGTTTGCCGATGGAGTGGCCGAAGAACTTCCTAAAATTCTGAGCTCGAAATCCACGCAGGCTTTACAGATTAGTCTTCTTTTTTAGTTAAGTCCTGCTCAATCTCGTGCAGAAACACACGGTCGATAGCCTCTTCTACAGTTGGCAGAATATTCAGCACCGACTCCAGTTTAGAAATAGTGATCAGCTTCATTACATGGTCTTGCAAACCGGTTAAAATCAGCAAGCCGTTTGTGGAGTTGCATAATCTGTTGGCAATTAAGATAGAACTCAGGCCAGAGGAATCTGTGTATTTTACATTAGACATGTCCAGTATCAGATTCGTGATTCCCTCAGCGTTCAACTTCACAAACTCAGACTTCAGGTCTGGAGCAATAGAAGTATCCAACTTCTTCTCATCTATCGTAATGGTAGTATAGTTCTCTTTTTTATCAATCGTGTACTTCATGTGTCTAGCAGTAAAGATTTAAATGCGAATGTACCAAAATCTACTCTAAAAATTTAGTAAGTTAGGGTAAAATGTTTTCTTTTACACTATTTTCGATGCTATTTATAGCATTGTCTAGCGCTCTTTTCTCGAACTGGCGACCAGTTACTACCTCAAACAATTCGATATAACGCTCCGAAATGTTGCTTACTACTTCATCTGTCATATCAGGCACCGACTGTCCTTCTTTTCCCTGAAAACCGTTCTCAATGAGCCACTGGCGTACAAACTCTTTGGAGAGTTGTTTCTGCGGTTCGCCCTTTTCCTGGCGTTCTGCGTACCTATCGCTATAAAAATAGCGGGAGGAGTCTGGCGTATGGATCTCATCGATCAGGTAAACCTGCCCGTTGCTTTTTCCGAACTCATACTTTGTGTCTACCAGAATAAGGCCTTGCTTGGCAGCCAACTCGGTACCACGGGCAAATAATTTTCTGGTGTAAAGTTCTAAATTAAGATAATCCTGCTCAGATACAAGCCCTGACCTCAAAATATCTTCACGGGATATGTCTTCGTCGTGGCCCTGGTCAGCTTTTGTAGTAGGTGTTATAATGGGCTCCGGCAGCTTGTCGTTTTCACGCAGGCCATCCGGGAGTTGCACACCACACACTTGTCGCTTGCCGGCCCTGTACTCGCGCCAGGCATGGCCCGCCAAATAACCTCTAATCACCATTTCTACCTTAAACGGTTCGCAGTGGTGACCTATTGTTACATTTGGGTCCGGGGTAGAGATTACCCAGTTCGGAACAATATCGGTTGTTGCCTGCAAAAAATGGCTGGCAATCTGGTTTAATACCTGGCCTTTGTAAGGGATTGCACGTGGCAGTACCACATCAAAAGCAGAAATCCGGTCGGTGGCGATTATAGCCAGCTTGTCGTTAAAGTAATAAACATCACGGACTTTGCCTCTATAAAACCCAGTTTGTCCGGTAAAGGAGAAGTTAGTTTCTTTTATAGCCTCCATTAATTTTTCGGGATTGTAGAAAGGCAAAGTTATGTATATTTTATAGGTCTGAAAATTATTGTGTATTAATATAACGTGCTGCCTGGGTGTGATACGTATGTTTCAACACGATTTATATGGTTATCTTATACTAGCTGGTGTATATTTAGTTTTATATTTTTATATATATAAGTTGTATTATAAGATTAATAATTACTCTTTATAACACCCCCGATAGGATGATATTTATACCACTCTTGAAAATAGCCAATTCAAAAATAGAACCGGAATAAGAGCATATAGTTTTACCCCAACCAAAAAAAGATCTCTAGTGCCTGGTTTTCTGATTATTAAAATGAAAAAGTCTTTCCGGAGCACTTTTAGCTAAGGTGCCCCCAGGCTTGTCATTCTGAGTAAACGGTGCTGCTTCAGCATCCAGTCGGCCTAAAGTGCATTTTGCCTCCAAGCTCTCCGGAAGGCCTTTTTTGTTATAATAATTGGGCTTGGCTCACTTAGCAAATTGTAGCGGTTACAGGCGCTAAAGCAACCTTATAGCAAGAGGTATACGAGGCCGTAGAGCAAGCAAAGGTCTGCAACTTGGTGAGCGTAAGGGTGCTGGACAAAAAGCTTATTTCTGAAAAAGGAGATATTTTTTTTGGATTTACGCGTTGCAGCCCTTAATATTGCAACATCAAGTCAATTATCCCTTCAGGATTTTGATTTATAAAGAAGAGTGGAGAGACAGGCTCTGTGAAACTCTAGCAACCTAACTGCCAAGGTAAAGGTGCTAATTCCTGATTCCGAAAAGTTCGGAAGAATATAAATTGATAACGCAATGAAAAAGGGAATCAAGAAAACACGGTATTATTTTGTATTTACGCCTGCAGAAAATCTGTTCAGGGCTTTCCATTTCTCATCCAGAAGAGCAATGCTGCTACAAGGCACCTGTTGCTGTTGTTAAATTTTTTCCACGTTCGTGTTTGATAAAGTTTAACTGCCGCAGACACTCCTGCTGTTCCTGAACATACTACACGCACCTGCAGAACCTTGTAAATTCATTCCTGATCTTTTAAATCAATAGATACATAATACATGGCTGATAACTTACACTTCGAAACCCTACAGCTGCACGCTGGCCAGGAAGTAGACCCTACCACCCTCTCCAGGGCTGTGCCTATTTACCAAACAACCTCCTACGTTTTTAAAAATGCAGAGCATGGCGCCAACCTCTTTGCCCTGAAGGAGTTCGGAAATATCTATACCCGCATTATGAACCCTACCACCGATGTGTTCGAAAAACGCATCGCGGCTCTGGAAGGGGGAGTAGCAGCCGTGGCCGTGTCTTCTGGTCAGGCGGCGCAGTTTCTGGCCCTGAACAACATTCTGGAAGCCGGCGATAATTTCGTATCCACTAAATTTCTGTATGGTGGCACCTACAACCAGTTCAAGGTTTCGTTTAAGCGCTTAGGCATACAAGCCCGCTTTGCCGAAAACGACGAAGTAGAGAGCTATGAGAAACTGATTGATGATAAAACCAAAGCCATTTACCTCGAAACGATAGGCAACCCACGCTTTAACATTCCAGATTTTGAAGCCATCGCCGCACTTGCCCGCAAGCACGACTTGCCGCTTGTAGTAGACAATACCTTTGGGGCAGGAGGTTACCTGTTCCGCCCGTTGGAGCATGGTGCCAATGTAGTAGTGGAGTCTGCCACCAAATGGATCGGCGGCCACGGAACCAGCATCGGGGGCGTTATTGTTGATGGCGGAAACTACAACTGGGGCAACGGCAAGTTCAGAGCTTTCTCTGAGCCGGCAGAAGGGTACCATGGCTTAAATTTCTGGGAAGTGTTCGGCTCCGACGGGCCATTTGGAAACATTGCCTTTGCCATTCGCGCCCGAGTAGAGGGTCTTCGTGATTTTGGTCCGGCCTTGAGTCCGTTCAACTCTTTCCTGCTGCTGCAGGGCCTCGAAACACTGTCGTTGCGTGTCGACAGAACGGTACAGAATGCACTGGAACTGGCGCAGTGGCTGGAGCAACACGAGCAGGTGGAATCGGTTAATTATCCAGGCTTGGAGAGTAGCAGCTACCACGAACTTGCCAAAAAATACCTCAAACGAGGTTTCGGAGGAGTTTTCTCTTTCCGCCTGAAAGGATCGAAAGAGCAGGCCGTGAAATTTGTAGACAGCCTGCAGCTTGTAAGCAACCTGGCCAATGTTGGCGATGCCAAAACACTGATTATTCATCCGGCCTCTACCACGCACCAGCAGCTTTCTGACGAAGAACAAGTTGGAGCGGGCGTAGAACCAACCATGCTGCGTGTGTCTGCCGGTATCGAGCACATTCAGGATATTAAAGCAGATTTTGAGCAGGCTTTTGCAAAAGTGCTGGCAACAGCAGAAGAGCCTGTAACTAACTAGACTAATAAGAATGCCACAGCACCATCTATACCATTACCATCAAGATTTCAGGCTGGAGTCGGGCACCGTTTTGCCCGGCTTCGAGCTTGCTTATACCACCTATGGCCAGCTGAACCCACAGCGCGACAATGTGGTATGGGTGTGCCATGCCCTTACCGGCAATTCCGATTTTACCGACTGGTGGTGCGGTCTTATTGGTGAAGGTAAATTGTATGACCCTGCTGACTGGTTTATAATATGTGCCAATACGCTTGGCGGCTGCTATGGCTCCACCGGGCCATTATCGCTTAATCCTGAAACGGGAAAGCCTTATTTCCATGACTTCCCTTTTATAACTAACCGCGACATTGTAGCTGCTTTCGAGCTGCTGCGGCAGGAGTTGGGGCTGGAGCACGTGCACACTATTTTAGGCGGCTCCCTGGGCGGGCAACATGCCCTGGAGTGGGCCATTTTGCGCCCATCCGTTTTTCAGCGTATGATTCATGTGGCCTCTAATGCACGTCATTCTGCCTGGGGCATCGCCTTTAACGAGAGCCAGCGCATGGCCATTCGGTTAGACCCCACCTGGGCCACTAACACCGAAACAGCCGGACTGGAAGGCATGAAAATAGCACGCTCTATTGCCATGCTATCGTATCGCCATTACGCCTCTTACGACAAAACCCAGCAGGAGCCCGGCAACAGTATTACCGACAACTACCGCGCCTCCTCTTACCAGGTGTACCAGGGCGAGAAGCTGGCAAAACGCTTTAATGCTTACACCTACTGGATTCTTTCCAAAGCCATGGATTCGCACAATGTGGCCCGTGAAAGGGGCAGCGCCGAACAAGCGCTGAGCCAGATAAAAGCCAGGTCGCTGTTTATTGGTGTAGATACTGATGTGCTGTTTCCGGTAGAGGAGCAGAAATTTTTACATGAGCATGTAGCCGGATCATCTTTTGCCCTGATCCGGTCCGATTTTGGGCACGATGGTTTTCTGGTAGAAACAGACCAGATTACCAGTTCTATCAACAAATTTTACGAAGACGAAACTGTAGAAGCATTATTATATGAAGATAAGGAACGATAAGAGAAGAATTGGGATATTTGGATTTGGGTGTGTAGGGCAAGGCTTGTATGATATAATTCAGGCTAACCCGCAGTATGGTCTGGAAGTAGCAAGCATTTGCGTAAAAACCAGAAACAAACAACGCTCCCTGCCAGCATCCGCCTTCTCCTACGATCCAAATCAACTGCTGCACGACGAGAGCATCGATATTTTTGCTGAATTGATCAGCGATGCAGACGAAGCTTTAACAATAGTGCGACACCTGCTGAAAGCTGGTAAAACAGTGGTGTCGGCTAACAAAAAAATGGTAGCCGAAAACCTGTCAGAGTTATTGCAGCTTCAGCAGCAGTATGGCGGCGTGTTGCTTTACGAAGCAGCTGTGTGTGGCAGCATACCTATAGTGCGCCTGCTCGATTCTTATTTTGGGGCAGAGCCCCTGAAGCAGGTGAGCGGCGTCTTAAACGGTTCCTCTAATTACATCCTGAGCAAACTGTACTACGAAGGCATTAGCTACCAGGAGGCGCTGGCGCAGGCACAGGCACTTGGCTTTGCCGAAGCCGATCCAACACTCGATGTGCAGGGTAACGACGCGCTTAATAAGCTGTGCATAGTGGCAGCGCATGCTTTTGGACAAGTGGTGCATCCGGAGGAGGTGTTGTGTTTTGGCATGCAGCACATTCATGCTGAAGATGTGGCGCTGGCACAGGCCATTGGCGCTAAAATAAAATTAGTGGCATCTGCACAGCAAGCTGCAGGCCAGCAACTGCGGCTGCAGGTACTACCTGCCTTTGTGCTGTCGGGAAATGAGTTATTTACGGTAGATGCCGAGTTTAATGGGGTGCAGGTAGAGGCTGAGTTTGCCGGAACACAGTTTTTGAAAGGACGCGGAGCCGGAAGCCATCCTACTGGGTCTGCTGTATGGGCCGATGTGGCTGCCGCCCTCTCAGGTTTTAGATACAGTTACTCCAAAAAACAAACAGCAACAGCAGGAAGGGGAGAGACCGAAGTCGTGAACCTTTACATACGGGCCGCAGAAGCCGCTTTGTTAGAAAATCTGCCTTTACAGGAAGTGCTGTCGCTAACCGATGCCACCCACCAAGTGCAAGTTATTTGCTCTATTTCTGTTAGTGAACTGCGCAAGCACCAAGAAGTGATAGAAAAAGCAGGAATTTTTGTGGCAAGCTTACCAATAGGCTTAAACAAAGAAGAACTTTTGGCAGCCTCCACCGAGCGATACTTGTCTTTCGTATAGCTTTCATTAAAAGATACCATTCTTGATAAAGGTAAAATGTAGTTAGTAATCCTTTACTAACAAGCGTTTTACCTTTATTTGTTTTGTTGAAATCAGTTATTTGGGATGTTATAAAGATATGGTGCCTAATACAATTATTTACATCATATTTTACATAAAAAATCATAGCTATTTCTTTTGAGCGGACGTACAAGTAAGTATCTGAAATTGATAAATCCTGTACGCTCATGAGAATACTATTATCACTTATAGCTGTTGTAGCAAGCACCCTGGTTTTCCCTTCATGCAAGGATACCACCGTATCGCCACTTAAACATGTTCGTTTTGATCCTGAGCTACTGAACAGGTTAGAAATAGCTGATTCGTCCTCGCTTGTTATAGCAAATCCTGCTGGAATGCAGCTCAATACGAAGCAGGTGCAGGTAATATTTCGCGAAAATACTTCGTTTGCTCAACAGCAGGAGTTGCTGAACAAATATGGCTTTGTACAGCATATCGGCATGGCAACACCGGCAAATTCTTCTTTAGCACACACGTTAGATTTAGTAGATGGTCTTGATAATCAACAGGTTAGTAAGGTGTTGCACCTGTTGGAAAAAGATCCAGCCATTGTAGCTGCCAAACCAACTTTCAGAGCTCAGTAGGTATTCTGTACTTTAGGAGTTAACATGAAGTGCAGTTTTCAATAGAAGCATCTTTTTATATATAAATCTCCTACCAATTGGTAGCAAAAAAAGCCCTGGCTCTTTTACAAGGACCAGGGCTTTTGGATATTGCGGTATACCGATTTCTATTGATTTAGATACAATACCTGGGCTTTGTCGCGGAGGTTGTACTGCGAGGTCATGACTTCGCCGTACGCCCCAGCCGTGCGAATGGCAATCAAATCT
This sequence comes from Pontibacter sp. 13R65, assembly GCF_047525655.1. Lineage (NCBI taxonomy): Bacteria > Pseudomonadati > Bacteroidota > Cytophagia > Cytophagales > Hymenobacteraceae > Pontibacter > Pontibacter sp. 13R65. Next base: position 22,658 of record NZ_JBLIQL010000036.1, on the reverse strand, counting down.
CCACGGTTTGTTTCTGGTAATAACACAGCTTTTCCGAAACAGTCTGACGACTCGCAGATCGGGCCAACCACATCGTACTTATTTTCTGGCTGGTTGCTGCTCAGGTTTTCTATTTTGTGGTACGACTGGTAGAGGGCAGGGCGTATAAGCTCGGTCATGCCAGCATCTAGAATAGCGAAATTGGTTGTTTTGCCATGCTTGATGTAAAGCACGCGCGATACAAGAGTACCGCACTGAGCCACCAGCGACCGGCCAAGCTCAAAGTGAACCTGCTGCCCTGGCTTTACCTCCAGGAACTGGTTGAACAGACTGAAATAAGCTTCAAAATCAGGTATCAGCTGCTCATCCGGGTGGTAATAGTCTACTCCTAAACCTCCGCCTACATTTATGTGCTCCAACTCCACGTTGTGCGACAGAAACCACTCCTGAAACTCATTTACACGAGTGCACAGGTTTTTGAAAGAAGACAGATCAGTAATCTGTGACCCAATGTGAAAGTGCAGACCAGTTAATTTCAGGTTCTCCAATTCCTTTAGTTGCCCCAGCACTTCTGGTAACTCCCAGGCATTAATGCCGAACTTGTTTTCCTCAAGGCCGGTAGTAATGTATTTGTGCGTGTTGGCGTTTACGTTCGGGTTTATACGAAGTGCAATGCGCGCTGTTTTACCTTTAGCTGCTGCCAATTCGTTGAGTATGGCTAACTCATGCAAAGACTCACAGTTAAAGCAGAAAATATCTTTATCGAGGGCAAAGTTAATTTCTGCATCTGATTTGCCTACTCCTGCAAATACCACATGATCTGGGCTAAAGCCGTTTTCGATGGCACACTTTATTTCGTTGCCACTCACACAGTCTGCTCCAAACCCGTGCGCCTTTACTTCAGCAAGCACAGGGGCATTTGTATTTGCTTTAAAAGCATAATGTACCTGGTAACCGTATTTAGACGATTCTGACTGAGCCTTTGCAAGTGTCTGGCGCAGCAGTTCAAGATCATACACATACAAAGGGGTGTCGTGCTGCTGCAGTTTCTGCAGATGATCTTTAAGCATTGGTTGTACTCCTTTCAAAAATATTGTCGTTGAGCAGGTTAAGTGCTTTTACTTTATCTGTGGTGTTTATCAGCAGGCTGATGTTGTTACGGCTTCCGCCATAGGAGATCATGCGCAACTGAATGTCCTGCAGGGCCTGGAAGATTTTCAGGCTGGTGCCGCTACGCTGCGAAATAAAGTCGCCCACCACGCACACAATGGTTTGCTCCTGGTCTACGTCTACCTGCCCAAACTCTTTTAACTCAGCTACAATTTCGTTGAGGTATTTTGGGTTGTCGATGGTAAGCGACACGGCTACTTCAGAAGTTGTAATCATGTCGATTGGCGTTTTGTACCGTTCGAATACCTCGAAAACACTACGCAGGAAGCCGTACGCCAGCAGCATACGACCAGACTTGATCTTAATAGCAATAATATCGTCTTTTGCCGCCACAGCCTTAATACTGCCACCCTCTGTTCTGGCAGAAATGGTGGTGCCTTTGGCTTCTGGCTGCATGGTGTTGAGCAACTTAACCGGAATGTTCTTCTGCTTTGCTGGCAGCACGCTGGACGGATGAAGAATCTTCGCCCCAAAATAAGCCAGTTCAGCAGCCTCATCGAACGACAGCTCCGCAATAGGGTAGGTGTTTTTTACCACCCGCGGGTCGTTGTTGTGCATGCCGTCGATATCGGTCCATATCTGAATTTCGGAGGCATCGATGGCCGCGCCAATCAGGGAGGCGGAGTAGTCGGAGCCACCACGCTTCAAGTTGTCTATTTCGCCAAAAGCATTGCGGCAAATGTAACCCTGGGTAATAAACAGGTTTATTCCAGCGTACTTATCAAGTTCCGTACGAATGTGCTTGGCAATATAATCTGCATCTGGCTCTTCGTTCTCGTCTATTTTCATGAAGCTCAGGGCTGGCAGCAGCACCGATTCCACGCCTTGCTCTTCCAGGAAAAACTGGAACAAAGCTGTAGAAAGCAGTTCTCCTTGTGCCAGAATGGCTCTTTCTTCATGTACAGTAAAGAGATCCTGGGTAAAGGCTCTGATATAATCGAAATGGTTAGCGATTAACTCGAAGGCCTGTTTTTTCTTGCTGTCGGTGGCGTAGAGTACATCTACTACCTGTTTATATTTTTCGTAAAGCGCTTCAATCAGCGCATTCGCTTCCTCATTGTTGTTCTGGTGCAGCTGTTCGGCTATTTGCACCAGGTTGTTTGTAGTACCAGACATAGCTGATAGTACTACAATTTTAGGCTCTCCATCATTGATAAGGGCCATTACAGCCTTCATTCTTTCGGCAGAGCCTACGGAGGTACCTCCAAATTTTAAGATTTTCATGTTACAGGTATGAAAATGAGTTTGTTAAAAATCGTCTGCAAAAGTAGAAAATTCTAAACATTATGCGTAAGAAATAATGATTTTAACAATCATAAATCACAAAAAGAGTCAGCCCGGAAGCTGACTCTTTTTTGTTTTGTTCAGGTGGAGATGTTTTATTTTAAATTCATCAAGTAGAACCTGGTACACCTTTGGTTGCTGAATTATTCTAATGCAATGCCCTTCCGGAGTGGTTTTGTCTTGAAAAGGACCCAGGGGAAATAACCTTGCTCCAATTAGAACGCAGTTACCCTAGACTTTTCATGCCTCGACTTGCCTCTGGAAGGGCAATTTTATTAGAAGAATTTAATGGGTTATTGCGTCTTCATAACACGAGTAGAAGCCTGCATGCCGTTGCCTGATACTTTCAGGAGGTAAACTCCACCGGCTATGTCTTTCAGTTTAAGTTCTACTTGGTTTAGCCCTTCATTTATTTCCAGTTGCCGAACCAGCAGCACACGTCCTTTCATATCTGCCAGCTGCAGGGTAACCCGCTCTGCCACTGGTGCGGTTACAGTTACATGCAGCAGGTTGTTGAACGGACTTGGGTGTGCCTGTAGCTGCAGCTTGTGCTCTACACCGTTGCCGTTAACAGCTATAACCTGGCTATATTCGTGTTGTCCGTCATAATCAATTTGCTTCAGGCGGTAATAAACAGTGCCGGTTACCGGTTTTTTGTCCAGGAACGAGTATTTGGTTTCCAAGTTTGTGTTTCCTTTCCCTGTTACAGTGCCTATCTTCTCAAACTTTCTCCCGTCGGTGCTACGCTCTATCTCGAACCGATCGTTGTCTTTTTCAGATGCAGTGAGCCATTGCAGCGTTGCCTGGCCTTGCTGTACGGTAGCCGTAAAATAAACCAGTTCTACCGGCAAGGAGGTCGTAGTAGGTGCCTCCCCGTAGATTTGGATGGTCATTGGTGTACTTGTGGTGATATTTCTGGCATCAGTAGTTAGCACTGTGAAGGAGTAGGTGCCAGACATTAAACTGGCTGCGTTATTCACCACAATATTACCATTAGGCAAGAGACTTGTGCCATCCGGTAATAGATTACCAAATGCCAAGCTAGCACTTTTAACACCACCGTCTGGATCAAAAGCACTTGCCAGTACAGTATTATTGGTATAATCTGTTTTATACCTTGGTGCTGCCAACAGGTACTCAGTGGGGCAGTTAACAGTAACAGTTACATTAGCTGTTGAGGTACCCCCTGTACAACTAGTATTGGCAGTCCAGGTAAACACAAAATTACCTGAATTTAAGCCTGTGGCAGTTGTTGTAGCCGAAGTAGGCGAAGTTATAGTAGGTAAAGTGCTACTGGTTGTAGTAGATACAGTCCAGGTACCACCCCCTGTCGTTGGAGTATTGCTACTTAAGTTAATTGTTAAATTACCGCCACATTGAGTCTGCCATGAAGAAGTAGCAGTTGGGCCAGGCTGTGCATTAACAGTAACCTGCGTATTTAATCTATAAACACCTGTACAAGTTCCGCTAGCTGATCTCACACCTACATAGAAGGTATGGCTTCCTGCTCCTAGTGTACCAGTAGAAAGTGTAATAGAGCTTGGTGTGTTTGTTGATTGAACTAGTACACCTGTTCCAACAGCCATATTTGTACTTACATTATAGAGCTGATAGGTGTAGCCTGCTTGTGGTGCGTTAACAGTTACAGAGCCTGCTGCATTGGTACATACAATGGGGGAGGTATTAGTAACAGTATTGTTTAAAGTTGGGCTACTTGTAAGCGTTACTGTTAAAAAGTTAGTTACTGTTGTAATGCAACCAGTGGTTCTATCATTTATTCGAAGACTAAATGAAGAAGGGGCGGACACGGTACCTGCTGATAATGATATAGTAGCAGTAGTTCCTGAACCCTGAACAGGAGAGCCAACCAATGCGCCAGCTGAATTCACCAATTGGTAGTTATAGCTTGCATTGGTACCTGATACCGAAACTGTTGCTACTCCAGGACAAGTTAAACTTGTAGTTGTTGAGGCAGGTAACCCAGTAGTAACAGGTACGGGATTAACGGTAACAGTAATTGTATTGGTCGAAATGGCATCACATGTGGCTCCGCTTATTCTTCTGGCTCTTACATAGAGTATGGTACCAGCAGTTAAGGCGTTTGAAGTTAGTGTAATAGTACCACCTGTGCTGAGTAAAGAACTACCTGCGCTGGTATAAGTAAAGTTAGGTGCCGTACCACTTCTTGTAACTAGGGCATAAGATACACCAGAAACAGTATTATTTAATGTAAGTGAAACTGTACCACCACTACATGTTGCGAAGGTGTTTGTAGTAAAAGCTGGTGTAGCCGGAGGGGCACACTGTACTATTACTGGCGTTGCTCTTTCGCTTACACAAGTGCCGCCTGTAGTGGTGTAGGTTGCAGTAATAGAGGCTCCCGCAAACACTTCAAACTCAGACAAACCTGAAACTATAAAATTGCCATCTTGTGTGGCTGTTACAGGGGTAAAAGGCGTTCCATCAATAATAAGCGTTACCTGCGATCCTGGTGCTGCTCCTCTGCCAATTATGGTGGTACTACCTTCGTTTATAGGGCCGTTCATAACTGGCGCAGTTGGAGCAGTGGTTCCTGTAACTACGTTAGAGTTTACACTACGAACTTCTCCTACTATCAATGCTCTTGCTGTTATGGCAGTTCCTGCGCCAATACCACCACCTGCAGCACTTGAAAGATCTGCAGACCAAGTGCCTAAACGGGATACTCTGGCTGTAATCGGCGTAGATGTTCCATTTTGGTTTACGATGGTGCCGTTACGCTGACCTGCTGTGCCCCCTGTAAAAAACTGAATGGTCGTTCCAGCTGGCTCTGTAGAGGTGCCTGTTAGGCGGGTAACCCTTCCACACTCTGTTAAGGCGTTGATTGTTGGTGCCTCAGAAACATTTTGCACGTCTAACAGGTTAGAAGGGGAGGAGTAAGAGTTTTCGCAAGTTAAGCTACCTCCTCCTGTTAATGTCCGGACCGTTCTTACATTTATAATATCAGTAGCTTGAAGAGCAGGAAGTGTTAGCGACCAGGATACTGCTGCAGTGGTGGAAGTGATTACAGGAACTGCTCTTTGGGATTGAGGAACACTATTTACTATAAGTATTACATTTGTGGTTACACTACCACCGGGAGTTGCAGCAACAGATCCTAGGATAGTAGTGGTATTAACAGGAATACCTGATAGAGATGACGTAGAAATTGCAATAGATTGAGTTGCATTGTTAGAAGTGTATTCAGCACTGGTAATGGAAACAACTTCTCCGTTTACCCTAAAAGGGCCATTTCTCCAACATAATTGGTTAGATCTTAACGATTCGCAACCACTAAATGTGCCGCCGCTTAAAGGCGTTGTAGTTGCAAAGTAATTGAATTGGCCAAGAGCTACGGCTGGAGTTTCCCATGATTGATTTGCAGCTGTGGTAGTTACATCATGTGATATAATAAAAGTAGCATTATTATTCCCATCTACAGAGTAAATCCTAATCCGCTGGCTTCCAACATAGCTGGTGGTGCCTATAAATGGTCTGTTATTATTTCCTGTTCCTCCAAGTGCGGTGATGACAGGGGGGGGAATTGAAAAACAAAAGCCACTTGTAACGATAACAGCTTCAGATAAAGGAGATACATCCTTGTTAGGAGGTTTAACTGTAGCGGTTATGGTGTTTCCTAACGTGAGTGAATTAACAGGGATGCCAGTTAAGGTCCAGGATCCATCTGCCAAAACAGTGGTGGTGCCCAAAGTGGAGGTTGTGCCGCCATCAGTTTTGTAAGCTGTAATTATAGAGCCAGGAGCTTCAACAGAAATTCCTGTAATGGTGGTAGTAACAGCAGTAATTGGGTCCCGAACTACAGGAGGTGCTGCTGCTATCGATAGAATAGGGAATGCACCAGCCTGTATCTGGTTCAAGCTTGTAGGAGGAAAGGAACTGATAACATCACTCCAGGCTCTTTGCCTATTGTAGCTATAGGAGGCATAGTTTACCCCACCTACATCCGATACGGTTCCTGTTATACCACTTTGTGCACTGGTAACGGTAATACCGGTCATTCTCAAAGGAGTGGTAGCGGTTATAGCTCCAGCAGGAAAGGCTGACAGCGGTACATAGAAATCATAAAAATAATCGGGGTTGCCACCGCCTAGCGAAGCTGCAACTGATCTTTGCGAAAATTGCGACACAGAACCAGAAAAAACTTTAGGCCCACCGTTTGGCGCATTTCTATGGTCATATATAGCAACATCAAAGTTAGTGGCTAAAACAACCTCAAACTCAAAACCAGGGTTAGGAGCTGTAGATTGCGTGTTGAAGCTATTGTTAGAGTCAATTAATACGCTGTAGCCTTTAGAGGCGGTGGAAGCAGAGCCAATTCTAACTCTGAAAAGAAGGTGAGTTTCATTAAAGTAGGCAGCTAAAGGAGCACCTGTGGTAGAGCCATCAGCATTTGGTGGAGCAAGGTCTGTATGGCCTCCGCCACTGCCAGTAGTTAGGTCATTTAATGGTTCAGTTTGTAAGGCAGGAAAGGCTCTGTAAGGAATTTCGCTAAACCCGACACCCTCGTCTCTTGCGCCAGATGCCCATCCTGCGGATGTTGCAGACACATAACCATCCCCATTTGGGTCAAGAACATTTTGTCCACCGCTTGTGGCCGGGCGGTAAATAAGGCCAGGGGTTTGCGCTAATACAGTAGAAGATGTGAAAAAATTTGCAAAGAGCAAACACAACAGGAAGAAAAAGACGCACTGTAAGTTTGTTTTCATACGGGGGTGTTTTGATGAATTCCTTTGGGTATTTTAATTAATCTCTATTGGTAAAATCAGTAAGTTAAGTTAAAAGTGTTTGATATCTAACCACTTTATAAGCGAAAGGTTTTCTCCAAAATTGCTGTATCTCTCTTTTAATGCAAGAAATAGGGGCGCAGGTAGAGATGTGAATTTTGTATAAAATATATAATTTTAATGGAGGGAGGGATAAATAAAAAAAACCGTCAGGTGTTACGCTAGCGGGTTTTTTTAAAAAAATATTAATTTAGCTATACTTATAAAATAATAAGTAAAAATTAAATAATCCTGATTTTAAGGCTGATTAAATTTATTAGTTTTTGAACTTTTAAGGGCCAAGGTTTAAACAAGTTATTGGAACACCTGTTAATATTAAATTTTTTGTTTATGATTTTATTACTCTGGTTTTGCTATCGATGCCGTTGCCTTTGATGACCATAATATAAGCACCGGCAGGAAGCGTATCAGTTGGAATTTCAATATTGCTCTGGCCTTGCTCAATGTTAAGGGTTTGAGCCATTACTACGCGGCCCTGCAGATCCAGGAGTTGCAGCTGCGCTTGGCCCATTGTAGCAGAAGGCACGCTTAAGGTCAGTTGCTGTGAAAAGGGGTTTGGGTAAGTTTGTATCTGTACACTAGCTGCCTTACCACGCGCTGCAACAGTTATTACTTTGCTGAATTCAAAAATACCGTCTGTATCAACTTGCTTCAGTCGGTAGTATACTAAGCCGGCTGGCGCTTGTGAGTCCAGGAAAGTGTAGTTAAGTTTGAGGCTGCTGTTTCCTGCACCTTTTACTTTGCCTACTGTTTTATAGGTAATACCGTCCTGGCTTCTTTCTACGTTAAAATAGTCATTATCCTGCTCTGAGGCGGTGCTCCAAACTAATGCGATTCCATTATTCTGTGCTTGTGCCGAAAAAGCTGTTAACGATACCGGAGTGGAGAAACCCATCATAGTGATGTTATAAGTAGCAGGCGCCATGCTGGTTGCACCAAAGTTGTCTGTGGCTGTGTATTTGAACATACATTCGCCTTCGTAAGAAGGAGTAGGCTCAAAGCTAAGAGCAGAGGCTTCTTCTGGTGTAATTTCCTGGCCTTGTTTTGCCATTTTATTGTTTACATACAGCTTGCCATTAGATGTGTTGGGTACTGAAGTAAGTGTAAAGTTCTTAATGGTTCTACCTTCTCCAACATTTGCTTTAAGCGGGTTGATTTTTGTGATACTACCTTCTGTAGTGGCTACTGGCATAATTACGGCAACATTTTCTACTGAGGGCGCATTAATTTTTTGTGTTGGATTGTAGTTGCTGCTGTTGTTAGTTAAGTTTATATCCTTCTGTGTACTGATCAGAGCTACTATGGCAGTATGACTAAAGCTGTTTGTCGTATTTAATTTTGCAATTATAGTAACCGTTTTAGTTGCATTTCCTTCCATGGCTTGTACATTCCAGGTGTTCTTTTTAGCATCGTATCGCCAGTTGTCGCCAGCTGTTGAGCGTACATAAGTGAGCTCGGCAGGTATAAAGTTCTGAATAAACACACCATCCCAAGCTGGGTAAGTACCGATGTTGTTTACCTTATAAGTAACAGTAACTTCTTGTCCAACTTTTAATGGCAGGCTTGCCTGCATGCCGTGGTTCAGGGTCAGGTCGATGTCGTATACAATCGGAATGTTATAAGTAGCAGCTGATGAAACAGCTTTCTTATTATCAGTAGCAGTATAAGTAAAAGTGGCTGTTGCCTCGTAGGTTATAGAAGCTCTGTAGCTTAATTGTGCAGCTTGATCTAACGTAACAATTTGTCCGGCTTTGGCGGGTACATTGTTTACATACAATACGCCTAACCAAGATTGCGGTAACGAAGCAATGGTAAAGTAAGAGATAGTGCCGTCAGCATCTGTTGCGCTTAATGGGGTAATTACTTTAGCCAGTGAGGTATTGTTTGGAACCTCTGGAGAGGTAATGTTTTGTGCTACTGGTTGCTTGTTAGCTTGGGCTAACGCAACGGTTTGAGACAAAATCAGAACAATAATAACAGTTAGTGAATTAAGTGTGTTTCTAAGGCGGCGGGCAACAAAAATAGTTAACATAAACTTTGGCATTTCAGCGTTCTAAATTATTTCAGGAGTATTCTTTCGAGTCTGTGTACCTGCTTTCAGGTAAATTCTGAACTGCTTATTAGAAAGATGATGCCAGTAAAAAGGATGTTGAAGAGATGATAGGATTTTTACAGGTAAATTATGATGGTAAGGGTGGTATAGGGGCTTTAAATGTAATATTTATTATAAAGTAATAAATTTCACTTAATGATTTTGCCTATTAAATGTTTCTTTTTTTCCTAATTTGGGACTTTGATTTCTTAAAATGAGATTGATTCTAAAATGTGGAAAACGGGGTTCTTTGAAATACTATCATTCTCTGAACCAAAACTCTAATTCTAGCTGTGCGGTAGCCGAGTATAATTATTGCTCTTCAGCTAACCCTCTTTTTGTCATTCTGGAAGTATCTTGTGGGCGAGAGGCAAAAGCAATGGCTACTTGCTTGGAAGTTTAGATTAAATAGTAGCTGCCTCAACTTAGGTAAAGACGTGGATTTTTCTTATTCCTGGAGTTTTGCTTCTTTGTTTCTTGATACCACAGCAGCCAGGCTAAGGGTTTTTATTAAATTTACTACAAACACACCTGCCCACGCTGCTTGTTTTCACCAGCAAGCAAACGTCCCTTAGAGCATGAAATATCAGATTTTTATGTGTTTCGATTTGACCTGTTGCCCTAACAGTAGAAATGCCTGTTGATGAGGAACCGCAACAGGGGCGGGCGGAGCGGTTTTTCTCTGGGACCATCCTGCGTCTGACGGTTATGATCTTGATACAATTAGAACCATAGAAAACCCAGGCCCGACAAATCTGGGACTCCTGCATTCCCATTTGCTGAACACGTTTAAGGAGGTCCCCTTCCCGCAACTGTGCCGGCTCATAGTGCATCTGGCAAAGGTATGGGGAGGTAGGTAGATAAAGAGGAGAGCGATTAATACTGGGTTGTGCACAGTATCTATCGCTCTCCTTGTGATTCAGCTATTTTGAACCAGCAGTTTCCTACCTTATTTAAATGGAATTCAGAGCTTCTGTTTGTGCCATTATCAGATATGATGAGCAGGTGCATGCCCTGAGGTAGTAGCGCTGTTTTAGATATAATTATTTATTTTTTGCAAGTAGCAGACGCATACCTTCCATGGCCTTGTACACATGGGAAAGTTGCTCATTGGTGATGCAGTAGGGGGGGAGGCAGTAAATTATATTGCCAAGTGGTCTTAGAATTAGACCTTGAGAAAGCGCGTAATTATAGAGTGTGTCGCGCAGGTTACTGAAGTAGGAGGTAGTGCCAACTTCAAATTCGATAGCTAAAATGGTGCCTTGCTGCCGCACTTCCTTTATGTGAGCGAGCTCTTTTATTTGTTGAGCGAAAGCAGCGTGTTGTGCCGAAATACGGGCAATGTTTGTCTGGGTATGCTCCTGTAATAACAGATCCAGGCTGGCCAGGCCGGCAGCACAGGCCACTGGGTTAGCGGTGTAGCTGTGACCGTGGAAAAAGGTTTTTGATTTGTCTTCGTGCAGAAAAGCTTCGTATAAACGTTCCGTACAACTGGTTACGCCCAGTGCCATGGTGCCGCCTGTGAGGCCTTTGGAGAGACATACCATATCCGGCTTATGGGAGAGGTAATGGCTGGCAAAGGTTTGGCCGGTCCGGCCAAAGCCTGTCATCACTTCATCGGCAATGGTGAGCACCTGGTGGTGCTGACAGAGCGCTACCAGCCGGTCCAGGATGGCAGGTGTGTACATAACCATTCCAGCAGTGCCCAGCACTAGCGGTTCGTAAATGAAAGCTGCTTTGTCATTTTGCTGAAGTAGCTCCTCAAGCTGTGCAAAGGTTTGTTCCTCGTGGCCGGGTACAGGCACATCAATAAAATCGACATCAAACAGAAACTGCTGGAAAGGGGCTGTAAAGGTGCTGCGCGCGCTCACGCTCATCGCTCCAAATGTATCGCCGTGGTAGCTGTCGCGGAAGGCGATAATCTGGGTTTTAGGTATGCCCTGGATGTGCCAGAACTGCAGAGCCATTTTAAGTGCTACCTCCACAGCTGTAGAACCATTGTCGGAGTAAAAGATGCGGCGCTGGCCTTCCGGAAGAACCTGAATCAGGCGTTCTGCCAATTCTACAGCTGCCGGATGTGTAAAACCCGCGAATATAACGTGCTCCAGAGTCTGTAGCTGCTCTGCCACTTTCTGCGCAATATAGGGGTGTGCATGCCCGTGCAAAGTAACCCACCACGACGAAACAGCATCGATATAGGCCTCGCCGGTTTCAGTGAATAACAGCGCTCCTTCTCCGCGTACAATGGGTATAGGGGGAGCAGCAGTTTTCATTTGTGTGTAAGGGTGCCATATTACCTGTTGGTCGCGTGCAGAAAGACTCATGTTTTATTCCTGTTTTAGTGGAAATGTTAGCGCAAGGATGTCAGCCTCAAAGGCCCCAGTCAGATTATTCTAATGAAAATGGCCTTCCTGAGCCATTTTCTGAGTTTTGGGGCCAGTACAAAAAATCTGGAGGCGCTAACGTGTTCGTAGTTTTTTAATCAAATAGCTGCTTTAGGTAGAAAGATAAAACTTATTTGTTAGAGATACCCTTTAAATTGTTCGGCATACTCGGCCACGGTCTCTTTACAAAAATCTGCTTCCTGGCGAATAGAGGGCAAGCGTCGCAGACCCGTATACTTTACAATAAAATCTTCGGATGAAGCATTCTCTTCGCCATTGAAAATAATACCCGCCACTGGAATTTTTCGATAGCGCAGCACCTCCGCCGTGAGCAGTGTGTGGTTTATGCTGCCTAGGTAATTGCGCGACACAAGCACAACTTCCAGCCCCAGCTGCTGCACCAGGTCCAGGACCAGGTACCGCTTGTTCAAGGGTACCATCAGGCCGCCTGCTCCCTCCACAATCAGGTTGTGGTCGGTGTGCGGGAGCTTAATGTTGCGAACGTCTATCTCTATGCCCTCAGCTGCTGCGGCCTTATGTGGCGAAGCTGCCATCTTCAGGCGGTAAGCTTCCGGGAAAAATACAGCCTGCTCATGTGTGACCAGACTCTTTACAGTGTCGGTGTCAGTAAAATCAAGGCCTCCGGCCTGCACGGGTTTCCAGTAATCTGCCTGGAGCGCTTCGGTAAGAATGGCTGCGGCAACTGTTTTGCCAACGTCCGTTCCGATGCCTGTTACAAAGTAGCGTTTCATGTGTGTCTTTTGATGGCCTGTACAAGGCCATCAATTTCCTGTTGAGTGTTAAAAGTATGGACAATGAGCCGTAACCGTTCGGTTCCCTTCGGAACGGTAGGACTCATAACCGGGCGAATGTCAAATCCTTCGTTCTGTAAAGCTAAAGCCAGTGGCTTGAGCTGTTGCGCATCGTGCACAAACACAGACAGAATTACACTGTGCTGTGGCGTGCAGCGTATATGGGCTGCGTTGTTTAACTCTTTATATAAGTAATCTGCCAGCTTTTGCACCTGAGCCCGCTCCTCGTGTAAGTGGGGTAGCAGGTGGTAAGCACATTGCAGCGCCAGCACATCGTGTGCAGGCAAGGCCGTAGTGTAAATAAAGGAGCGACTAAAATTTATAAGAAAGTCGCGCAAAATGGCTGGTCCGACTATGGCTGCACCGTGGCATCCCATGGCTTTGCCATAAGTGAGTACCCGCGCAAACACTTCTTTATCTAGTCCAAGTGCCGTTGTTAGTCCTTCGCCTTTGGGACCGTAAAGGCCAACAGCATGTGCCTCGTCTACAATAAGAGCGGCTTCAGGTTCCTGACATACTTCTACCAGTTCCTGCAGCGGCGCCTTGTCGCCATCCATGGAATATACTGACTCAACCACTACAAACACCTGCCCGGCTGCGTGCTTTAGTTTTTGCCGTAGGTCCTCCAGGCTGTTGTGCCTGAAAGGGTAAGCTTTGGCAAAGCTTAAGCGAATGCCATCTTTTATGGATGCATGGCTGGCCTCGTCATAAAAGATGGTGTCGCCGCGTTGAGGCACTGCCGATAGCAGCCCTACATTGGCAACATATCCTGAATTATAAAGTAAGGCAGCCTCTGCCTGATGATACATGGCAATTTGCTTCTCCAGGTCTTCTGTTAGAGCGGTATTGCCCGACAAAAGCCTGGAACCAGTTGCGCCAACGGTCCAATGCTCTTGTTTTTCCAACTCTTCCCGGATCAGCTTTTTCAGTTTATCCGATCTTGCCAGCCCGAGGTAGTCGTTAGAGCAGAAGTCGGTTAGGCCGGCGGCCGTTTTTAGCTGGCGCAGGTTGCCCTGCGCTTCGCGATCCGCCAGCTTCTGTGCTAACTTCAATAAGACTTTAGACATTTTTCAATAGACGCTAGTACATGTCAAATTAGAAATCAAGAATTCAAAATTAGAAGTGCTGCTCGTAGGTATGAACTTTCATCCTTTCGCTGCACCTAAAATTTAAAATTCAACTTGACTGAGCACTAGCCACGTGCAGCCGCCATATCTTATAATCTTTAATTTGGCACAGCGCTAGCTACTGCTTCTTCTTTAAACGACTGGCGTGGTTGCAGGCCTAAAAGTTCAAACATGGCTTTGTCGGTGTCGAAATCAGGGTTTGGAGTAGTAAGGAGCTTTTCGCCGGTAAAAATAGAGTTGGCGCCTGCCAGAAAGCAAAGTGCCTGCTCCGTTACGCTCATTTGCTCACGGCCAGCAGAAAGACGCACCATGGCTTGTGGCATCAGAATACGGGCAGTGGCAATCATGCGCACCATTTCCCATACCGACACGCGCGGCTGCTCAGCCAATGGCGTGCCTTTTACCGGCACCAGCGCGTTTACCGGCACTGACTCAGGGTGTTGCGGCAGTGTAGACAGCGTATGCAGCATGCCAATTCTGTCTTCGTCTGTTTCGCCTAAACCTATAATGCCCCCGCTGCACACCGATATGCCAGCCTCGCGCACATGTTCCAGCGTGTCGAGGCGGTCGTTGTAAGTGCGGGTGGTAATAATTTTGTCGTAATGTTCCTCTGAGGTATCAAGGTTGTGGTTATAGGCGTAGAGTCCAGCTTCTTTAAGGCGCTGTGCCTGGTACTCGTTCAGCATACCTAAGGTGCAGCATACTTCCAGCCCCAGTTCGTTTACTCCTTTCACCATTTCCAGTACCTGATCGAAGTCGCGGTTGTCGCGGATCTCGCGCCAGGCAGCGCCCATGCAGAAGCGGGTAGAGCCACCTTCTTTAGCACGCTGTGCAGAAGTAAGCACCTGCTCTTTGCTCAGCAGCTTATGCACATCCACACCTGTATGATACCTGGCAGCCTGCGGACAATAAGAGCAGTCTTCCGGGCAGCCACCTGTTTTTACCGAAAGCAAGGTACATACTTGTACTTCGCCGGTGGCCTGGTATTGCTTGTGCACATTGGCAGCTTCAACGATCAGCTCCAGTACGGGCTTATAATAAATAGCCTTTATCTCTTCCAGACTCCAGTTGTTGCGGATGTCTGTTTTTTGTCCGTTTTGCGTCATGGTACTCGTGTTTAGAATGCGAAGGTAATCTCTAGATTCAACAATAAAAATTTGTTTTGCCTATTGCGAAAGTGGATAATTAGCTAATATACTAAAATAGTGGAGCTTGACGGTGGAAAAGCCATTTGTTAATTTGTTTGTAAGTTAGCGGGAGCGAATAGCTGAGTTGCCTGCACCAAAACCTTTGGCAGAATTATTCTAATGAAAATGGACTTCAGAAGAGATTTTATTGTTTTAATACTAAGGATTAGAAAGGGGAGATTTTCTTTTGTATCGGGAGTTAGTTAGGTGAGGAGTAAGGCTGGTTGAGATTTGAGATGGTGTTTAATTTTTCCCACAGTTTTGACCACCCTTTCACATTGTCATCCAAAAGGGATCTCGTGGGCGAGATCCATGAGCATTAGCTATAGGTGGTATAATCTAAGCAGGCATAGTTGCTACTCATGCTGTGACAGCAGGGTGGAGTAGTTTAATAGCTGTTGGAGTCTTTGATCGTTTTGTATTGATACTACAATCGTTAGACCACGATTAAAAGGAAGGTCATCTTGAGCTGGAGGATTGGCGCCCGATTGTCGAAAGAACTACATCGTACAAAGAAGCTGTAAAGCCACGTCTTGCTACTTCCGCCATGTCATAGTGCTCTTTTTAATAGTTTCTTCGACAGGCTCAGAATGACCTTAAAAAGTAAACATACATCATTGATAACAGCATACATATAACTGGTTATTCCTCGGGTTGCCAGTTGCGACTTTAATATAAAAAGAACTAACTGAAATGAAGATCCGCCGAGTAGAGGACCCCTGCACCCCCACTCGCTAAACGCTCCGACAGTGCTGGCTCAATTTATACAGCTGGCAAAGGTGTTCGCTCTGTAGCAGCTTTAGGGAAGCTGCTGTCTAGGGTTACAGATCCGGAAAATAACATGAGAACGAATAAAACCAGAAAGAGCCAGCTGGTGTAGCTGGCTCTTTCTGGTTTTGACATCTAAAGAAATTTAAACGTCTACGCGGGCATATTTAGCGTTGCGTTCTATAAAGTCACGGCGCGGACCTACTTCGTCGCCCATCAGCATCGAGAACAGGTGATCGGCTTCTGCGGCAGAATCAATGGAAACCTGCTTCAGGCTTCGGGATGTAGGGTCCATGGTGGTGTTCCAGAGCTGTTCCGGGTTCATTTCTCCAAGACCTTTGTAACGCTGTACGTTCACGGTGTCTTCACGGCCTTTACCTACTTCGCGAATGGCATCTATGCGATCTTGCTCGCTCCAGCAGTAGCGCTCTTCTTTGCCTTTTTTGACGAGGTAAAGCGGAGGCAGTGCTATATAGATATAGCCGTTCTCAATCAACTCTTTCATATAGCGGAAGAAGAAGGTCAGAATCAGCGTACGAATGTGAGAACCGTCTACGTCCGCATCCGTCATGATGATGACTTTGTGGTAACGCAGCTTCTGCATGTTCAGGGCTTTGTCGTCTTCGGGGGTGCCAAAGCTCACGCCAAGAGCCGTAATCATGTTCTTGATCTCTTCGTTTTCGTAGATGCGGTGCTCCTGTGCCTTCTCCACGTTCAGGATTTTACCCCGAAGCGGCAGAATTGCCTGGAACTTACGGTCGCGGCCCTGCTTGGCAGATCCACCCGCTGAGTCACCTTCCACGAGGTACAGTTCGCAGTTTTCGGGGTTGCTGTCGGAGCAGTCGGCGAGTTTACCGGGCAAGCTGGTGCCGGAAAGTACGTTTTTGCGTTGCACCATTTCACGTGCCTTGCGTGCGGCAAAACGGGCCTGTGCAGCCAATATTACCTTTTGCACAATAATACGTGCTTCACGCGGGTGCTCTTCCAGGTACTCGTTCAGCATTTCACCTACCGCAATGTCAACAGCACCAGAAACCTCTGAGTTACCCAGTTTGGTTTTGGTCTGGCCTTCGAACTGTGGCTCTGCTACTTTCACTGATATGACAGCTGTCAGACCTTCGCGGAAGTCGTCGCCGGCGATATCAATCTTTACTTTGTCGAGCATGCCCGATTTTTCGGCATAACTTTTCAGGGTGCGGGTAAGTGCTCTCCTGAAACCAGCCACGTGGGTACCGCCTTCTATGGTATTGATGTTGTTTACGTAAGAGAAAATATTCTCTGAGTAGGAGGTGTTGTACTGGAGTGCGATTTCTACAGGCACACCGTTTTTCTCACTTTCAACATGTATTGGCTCTGGTATCAGGTTTTCGCGTGTCTCGTCGAGGTAAGCGACAAACTCCTTCAAGCCGCCTTCCGATAGAAACGAATCCGTCAGCAACGGCCGTCCTTCTTCGTCGAGCTCGCGCAGGTCCTGCAGGTTAATCCGGATGCCTTTGTTCAGGAACGAAAGCTCCCGCATGCGGCTCTGGATGGTGTCGTATTTATATTCAGTGGTGGTGAAAATAGAGCCGTCGGGCTTAAACTGCACCGTAGTACCGGTTTTGTCTGTAACACCAATTTCGCGCACCGGGTATTGCGGAACACCAATATTAAAGTGCTGCTCAAAAATTTTGCCGTTGCGGTGCACGGTTACGTGCAGGTCGGTGGAGAGCGCATTTACGCAGGAAACACCTACACCATGCAAACCACCCGAAACTTTATATGTGTCTTTATCGAATTTACCCCCGGCGTGCAGTACCGTCATTACTACTTCCAGGGCCGAGCGGCCTTCTTTCTGGTGAAAGTCTGTCGGGATGCCTCGTCCGTTATCGGAAACGGTAACGGAGTTATCGGGGTTTATAGTAACTGAAATTTCGTCGCAATGGCCGGCCATGGCCTCATCGATAGAGTTATCTACTACTTCCCATACCAGGTGGTGCAGGCCCTTTATACCGATATCGCCAATGTACATGGCAGGTCGCTTGCGGACTGCTTCGAGTCCTTCCAGCACCTGAATACTATCTGCTGAATAATTATTTGCTAATTGTTTTTCTTCCACTTCACTCATGTGTGTAAAAAGATACATTAATAAGTAAAATTACCACTTTAATTTCGTTTTAGCTATACTTTTATAAGCAAGAAACACTGTTTTATCCAACAGCTTTTAGTCGAGGTGCCTTGCTGGTAAGCCTAATCTATTTTAAACAATTTTTAGGCTGCTTAAGTGCCTGCTCTGCCTTTACAAGTTTGGGCTTAGCGGCTTCTTTTGCAAGAGGTCAGCCTCCTGTCAACTAGTTTTTAGTTCGTACAACTTATCCTGTAAGCTGCTGTTTCGACGTTTTGGTAGGTTGTTTTCTGGTTCTATCAAAATCATTCAAGAAGTCATTCCACATTTGGTGTTTATTGGTTCGTAGGTGCTGTTCCTGTGCCAAGAATTAAAGTGGAGCTATGATGAAGTTTAGGTTGGCCCTGGCAGCTTTATTTATTGGATTCAAAATGTGATGAAGAGCTTACCTGTAATTATTGAAAAACGAGAAAGACCAGTGCCAGTGGAGCTGAGACGGTACATTTATTATGCATGTAGAGGAAGATGGGATGACTATGGTAAGCTGTTGTTTTTGAGTTAGTTATAAAGATTTAATGTCTTTAGGGAGCTGTTTCAACCCTTTTAGGGACAACTAAATTTATGAACGGTGAGGATTTATTACTTAGAAAAGTTGATTGTTCTCTAACGCCTGTTAGTATTATTAAATTTTTAATGGAGGTGCCTCTAAGATGTATTTATTTTTATTTATTTAAAAATTAGAATAAATGTTTGCTTAATTTTCAATGTAAAATATTTTTTGTTGAAATATTTGCAAGTTAGAAATCACTGCCTTACCTTTACATCATCAACAAACAATGTAGGGTGTTGAAACTGGCAGACAAGCCCTCCTCTCTCGGGGGTGGAGAATCCGGGATAAAGCAAGCATATTTTTTAATCAACTAAAGAATTTTGCCTAACTACTTCGTGAAGGTTCGATTCCTTCCCCTACAGCAAAGGCCTCATCTGGAAAGACGAGGCCTTTTTTTATTTACTATTGGACTAAATTCGGCGGTTTAGGGTTTCTCTATTTGAGAAACACACCCTTTTATTATGGCTACCAACCTTATATGCACTCATTCCAAAATTACCTCTGAAAGGGTATTTTGATTAGCATAATTCGTTGCCTTAGGCTCGGTGGAAAAGCTAGGAAACAGTAATCTATTTGGAGTTGGGGTAGGGAAGGAGCTAAAAAAGGCCGTTGCTTTTTTGCAACGGCCTTTTTTAGCTTTTTACATAAAGGTTCTGTAAATGGTGAAACTGGAGATGGCAATAATCAGAAAGCCTACCATAAGCATAAGCGCCTTTGGTTTTATTTTTTTGGCCATCAAGGCTCCGATAGGAGCAGCCACCACGCCGCCTGCTATCAGACCTAGCACAATCTGCCAGCTGTCTATCCCAACAAAAAAGAGGAATACCCCGGTGCTGAAAAAGGCCACAAAAAACTCGGCTGTGTTAACAGTACCAATGGTTTCGTTTGGCGTCTTTCCTTGAAAGATAAGATTGGTTGTTACAATAGGGCCCCAGCCTCCACCACCTACTGCATCAAAGAAGCCTCCTGTCAGGCCTAGTAGCGACACTCTTTTTACTTCCTCTTTTGGTTTGATAGGCCTGAAACTTTTTATGACAAGGAGCAAACCCATGAGCAGGAGATACCCCGATACATAAGGTTTAACTAAGTCACCATCAAAAAAGTCGGAAATAAGGTAGGCTCCTACTACTGCGCCTATCACACCCGGAATCACTATCTTTAAAAAGAGTTTCATGTTCACGTTCTTCAAAAACAGGTGCGACAATCCCGAAACACCTGTCGTGAAAACTTCGGCTGTATGCACACTGGCAGAGGCAACCGCCGGAGAAATTCCAAAATAAAGGAGGAGCGAGGAGCAACTAACGCCATAAGCCATACCAAGCGCACCATCAACAATTTGAGCCAAAAATCCGGCTGCTACAAAAAGAAAAAACCTGTTATCGAAGGGCATGCCAAAATCACCGTCGTTTACAACCAGCACCTTATACGCCAGGAAGAGAACCAAACCTATTTTTAGAGCAATTATAAGCCTACCGATGTGTTTTAGTGAAAACTTACTTGTCATTCCTTTTTAAATTTACTTTATGATAAATACTTAGTCGAGCTATGTCTCTGCTATAAAAATCTTTACCGGAGGAGCGTTGCTGGTACCAGAACAGGTAGCCTATTTCCATGGCAAAAGCAGGCGAAAGCCCACATTTGACGCCTCCATATATTCTGTTCTGGTCGAACACATTTCTGACAATGGTTTTTCCAAAATTCAGCATGACCTCGTCGTACAATACCAGCCCCAGGTTTTGGTTTCCTCTGTGGATTAGCGGAATTTCTGCCTGTAACCTGTAGCGAAACCTGAAGTTAAAGTTGTAGCCGGGTAGCAATTCATTTTCCTGTACCTTCCGGATAAACCTTTCTTCGAGCATGTACCGGTGATTTATGGTAGCCTCTGCAACCTTTTGTTTTAAGGTTATGTCGTGCTGCGCCCTTAATTCTCGTATTACCAGATCGCTCTTCGATCTTGGGTCTTGTGGGTATTGCAATGCATAGGTGAACCCAACTCCTGCCTGTACCTGCTCATGAAGCGTGTACCGGGCCTGCGATCTTATAACCAGATGATGTTCCTTTAAAGGACGGTAATACATCCTGGTGTCGACCTCTGATTGCAACAGCCATTTTGGGCTAATGGTGAGCTGGTTCTGGTATCGAACCCAAAACAAATCCTGCTTTAAAACTGATTTATCTGCTTGCCCCATCAATTTAACTGGCAGAAGCAATAAAATTAAAAATACGAACCGCATTCAGTGACCAGTCAAATATTTCTGCAATGTATATTAAATCTATTAAATTAGTAGACTATTGGTAAAATAAATTTTTACCTGCCTTTTAGCCTCAAAAAAGAGCAGAGAAGTTCTCTTTGGAAAAGAGTTGAAAGAAAAGTAAGAACAAGATAAAAGGTTTCTTGCTGCTTTTGACGTGAAGGCAGAATTAATTAGTTAACAACCAGTACTTAAGGGTTAAATTTAGGCCGAGGGAAGCCTTTGGCAGGAGCAGAGCGGCCGAAGAAGAGAAACCCGGTGTTTTAGAAAACGTGAATTTTTTAAATCTGGAAATCAAGAGGTTCTTGCGTTTCAACTTGCAGATAAGCATTAAGCGCCTCCAGGTCTGTTAAAAAGGTTTCATCTAGAATAGCAGCAGTGGCATCGCGTACTTTTTTCATCACAATCCTGATTTCGCAGGTTGCTTCGTCCTGGCACTCGTCGCATTTGCGGTAATATAGGTGGCTTACACAAGGAATGGGTGCTAAAGGACCGTCAATCATCCGGATAATATTGCCAACAGAAATTTCAGATGGTTCTTTTGACAGGGAATAACCACCTTTTTTTCCTCTTACACTATGCAGAATGCCGTTCGTTTTGAGGTCTACCAGTATCGCCTCCAGGAACTTTTTAGGAATACGTTCTTTTTCCGCAATATCAGAAATATTTACAAGTCCTGCTTGCTGCTGCTTTGTAAGGTAAAGTAAGGCTTTAAGTGCGTATTTTGCTTTTTTAGAAAGCATGAAAGGCTGGCTTTGATTTATTATGCAAAGTTACGGAAATACAAATGAAAGCGAAAATTTAATGTTAAACCTTATGAGGTTTGATCTGAATGCCCATGTAGCCTTTTCTATGGCACAGGAAGCCTTGCTGTTTTTCTTGGGGTAAGCACAAACAGTGTGAATCAGATAATTTGGCTCTCAAAGTAGATTATTTTTTGTTTCCAACCGAGAATCCGAAAGTAATGCGTGTGTCGTTCTTTTTCCGGCCGGGTTCCACTATGCTTTCATACGTGTTCTCAAAGTTACTTCTGATGGTAACCCACCTGGTTAGCGGCAATTCCACCGAAATGATAGTGTTCCAACGCAGGTTCGAAAAATCTTCCAGCGAGGGCAAAAAGAAGGTAGTATGCGATAACCTGATGCGGTTATTCTGGAAAGAATGTTTCCCCCGGAGCCTGGCAGAATTACGTTGAGTTACTATCGTTGGCCGTTCTCTAAAGTTGGTTGATTCATGAATAATGGCATTGGTAAAAGTCATTTCATGCCGTTCGGATTTTAGGAGCCGAAAGCCCAGACCCGCACCTGCGAGCTGCCGTAAATCGATGCGGCGAAGATTGCTGCGCTCCAGGGTACCCATGGCAAAACCATAAACTCTATTTTGTTTAAGTACTTCCACGTTCAGATCGGTATACCATTCGCGTTCTGCCAGCAATTGGTTTTGCCGACCGTAGGCAAAGCGAGGGTTAGTGGCAATAGATACGGCCGGGCCACCAAAAACAGCTTCGGTGCGCAACACAACCAGGCTACGGTCTACATTGCCCCAGCTAAAGTTGCCGTCTCCGATAAACCGGTAGCTCACGCTATCTATCAGTACAAATTTTTCTTTCTCAAGACTGTCGGGTGGCGGAAGCAGAAGCGTGTCTTGCGGCGGCGGGGGCGGAGCTAGTATAACAGGCTGCTGCGCCACTACAGGCTGCGTTCTTAGCAGCAAAATCAGGAATACAAAAAGTAGCAAGTGGTGGGTTTGCACAATTCTTTTCATTTTTCGAAGGTCGGGCAAAACAAAACCTTAACCAAAAGTTTTGAAACAAACCAAATTATTTAATAGCCTTTGCACCCAAATCAGCTTCTAATGCCTTGTGAGGTGCCAAATTATTAGAATGAAAATGATCTTCCGGAGGTAGTTATCAAAAGTTTAGCGCAAGAGCACTGCTGTTAAAATAACGTGAACTCGGGAATTAATTTGGTTTAAGACAGGCATTTGCGCAACAAAAAAGGCTAAGGATTAGGTAGAAATATTGTCCGATGTTTCACCTAACTCCTTAGCCTTATGCACTTTATCAT
>NZ_JBLIQL010000035.1:0-34312 GCF_047525655.1 Pontibacter sp. 13R65 | reverse complement strand
AGGAGAGGTCAATAGCCATCCGTTTAAAGGAGGTATCAAATACACGTCGTTCCATCATAGTCAAATTTAAGTTATTAAATCAAATCTGCCCTAAATAGGTCTCCAGTCAAAGGTAGCAACTCCAATATAGGACTTATCATCACATAGCATTAAATATTTATTTATTGGCTCAGTTGCCCTTCATCTACGTGTCGTGCTCAAACTAAAAACCTAAACTCCTAATTTAGCTTAAGGAGCTACAGCTAACCACAATAAAAACTTAGAACAATAAATTTGTGATTCCTTAAACGTATAATAATATTAATCCTCAAGTGAAACGCTACTTGGATCAGATCTATTTTGTTGCTACCAATCACTATAACAGGAGCTTTGCAACCTAACGTAATAACAGAAGCAGATCAATAGAAAGTCTCTCTGGCAACATCAACGCACCATTGTTTTTAATAACAATTAGTTAACTAAATACAGTGGATAATTTGCAACTTTTTCTTCTTTTAACCTTATAAGCTATATACATATAGAAATCATATATACATACAGCTTAACCATCTCACGTTGCTCTATTAGATTGTTTTAATTTATTTTTTAAATAGAGCTTATACCTTGTTATTTTAACCAGCAGTGATAACAAAAACTAATAACAAACAGGTTTTTCTAATTACTTAGCTGTAAACATTCTTCTGAATTCTTACTATTTAAAAGGAGATAATGATTATTTGAAGCTTAGCACATTTACTACAGAAGCTGACTTGATTACGATTCTAATCCTAGGAGTATTACAAAGTCTGTTTTCTTGTAAAGCAGCAAATATTTATATAGCCATAACTTACTGCAGAAAACTGCAATATCGGTGCCATGCTTCTGACGAAGACATTTAAATAAGAAATGAATTACTTGGTTGTAGCACAGCAACCTTACCAGTAGCCTGATCACAAGAAAGTGTAACATAGAATCAATTTAGCCCAATATGTTGGTCTTAGAATCGAAAATGACGGCTATTAGAACCATTATATAGTAGGGTAACTATTAATAGCTGATACTCAAGTTCCTGACAATATAACCCATCTTAAATATTTTAATATTTTTTTTATGATTTTTGTTTTTTAATACAAATTTTTATTGTTAAGTTTATTTTTAATTAGTTTAATATAGTTGATTTGCTTATGAAAACTCGTTACCCATTTGCGCTAGCATCAACGTTGCTAGGCTTACTACTATTTACATCTTGTACTAATTTAAAAAGCGCTGTTTACTTTAATAATATTAAGAACACGGAGTTCTCAAAGAAAATAGAACAACTGGAACCTATTATTCAGCCAAATGACCTATTAAATATTTCGGTTAGTAGTTTAAATCCGGCAGCCTCCGAAATTTTCAATGTATCAAGCTCTTCCACTTTCCGCAACGCTTCTGCAACAAGCTCTATATCTCAGGTAGCAGGCTATTTGGTAGATACAGATGGCTATATTCAGTTTCCATTTCTGGGCAACATCAAAGCAGCTGGCCTTACTAAAAAAGAATTTCAAAATGTAATTAAGGCGTCTATAACTGAGCAGAAGCTATTATTAGATCCGATAATCGACGTCCGGTACCTTAACTATAAAGTCTCTGTCTTAGGAGAAGTGGCCCGCCCATCTGTCCTCACCGTACCAAACGAAAAGCTTACACTATTAGAAGCCCTTGGCCTTGCCGGTGATTTAACTATCTATGCCAGTAGAAATAATCTGTTGCTAATAAGAGAAGAGGGAGGGAAAAAAACCCTTACCAGAATAGATCTAACAACTGATGAGTTGTTTACATCTCCTTATTACTACTTAAAGTCAAACGACATTATATATGTCGAACCTAACAAAACCAAGATTGCAAATGCTAGCGCAGCCAGGCAGTGGCTTCCTATTGTGCTTAGCAGCTTAACTCTGGTAGTAGTGAGTATTGATCGATTAAGTAGATAGAATATTAAAGAGATGGTTAAGAATACTTCTGATAACCCAACACCTGAAAATAACTTTTTTTCAGAATTGGCATACAAATTTTCGCCTTACTGGCCATTGTTCACTATCCTTATAACACTGGCTGTACTAGGCGGGTGGGCATATCTTAATTATTATGCGACTCCGATATATGAAGCATCTGCCTCTCTCTTAATTAAGGATGAGAAGAAAGGTGTTAATGATTCAAAAATGATTGAGTCAATTGATGCTTTTATTACCAGCAAAATTGTAGAGAACGAAATTAATGTTATACATTCCCGCACCCTCATAAAAGAGGTGGTGCACGATCTTGGTTTGTATGCCCCCATTTTTGAAGAAGGCAAATTTAGACCAATCAGCGCCTATACCTCATCTCCTATAAAAATCCGGCTAAAAAACCCGGAACTGCTGCAAGGCACTCCGCCTATTTACTTTTCCTTTGATAACAAAAACAATAAAGTACTGATTGACGGAAAGGCATACCCGCTTCATCAATGGGTAGAATCTCCTTATGGTGTCATAGAGTTTTCAGCAAACAAACAGCTTATAGCTCAAGCAGAAAATCCGCTTTACTTCAGGTTGATTAACCCAAGGGAAATAACAGACCAACTGAGTGGCGGCATAGACATTACCCCATCTGGAAAGCTTTCGACTGTAGTGGACTTAAGATATAAAGACGAGGTACCTGAAAGAGCCGAAGACATTCTGAACTACCTGATTTATGCTTACAACGAAATGGCGATTGAGGACAGAAACCAATTAGCATCTAATACACTCAATTTTGTAGAAAGCAGAATAAAGGATGTAGAACAGGAATTAAAGGACCTGGAAAATGAAGTAGTACAATACAAATCAAATAAAGGAGCTGTTGACCTAAGCGAACAAGGAAAAATGATTTTAAATAGCCGGAGTGAAAACGACCGGAAAATTGCTGAAATCAACAATCACTTATCGGTTCTGGATAAGATAGAAAGGTTTGTACTTTCAAGAAACAGCACGTCTGGAAACATCCCTTCTACTCAAGGAATCAACGACCCTATTCTGTCACAGTTGTTACAGAAGCTCCAGGATCTGGAGATTCAGTATGAAAAGCTTAAAAATACAACCGCTGAGAAAAACCCAATTCTTATTGCTCTAGCAGAGGAAATTGGAAAAGTGCGACCAGGCATACTAGAAAACATACGCACACAGCGCGTTAACCTAAGAACAAGCCTCGCCAACTTAAACTCAACAAACAAGGTGTTTGACTCTGCAATTCAGTCTATACCACAAAAAGAAAGAGAGCTCCTCGATATAAGTCGGCAACAAATTATCAAGAATAACACTTATAGCTTTTTGCTTCAGAAGAGAGAAGAGACTGTGCTTGCCTATGCTCCTACTGCCGGAGGCAGCAGAATTGTCGACATGGCCCAATCTTCGTCTTGGCCAGTAAGCCCCCGCCCTTTGTATATCTACTTAACTGCTATAATGATAGCCAGCCTCCTGAGCATTAGCTTTGTAATGGGCAAAGAGTTCTTGAACAGTAAGGTGCTTTTCAGATCAGAAATTATGGAACACACCAATGCCCCTATTGTTGCGGAGTTTACAAACGTAAAATTTAAAAAGGGTGAATTCTTTAAGGCTGCTACAGAACCTTCAGTGGTAGAGCAGTTCAGGCAACTCAGGACAACTATGGGGCTGTATGGTAGAAACTTCACCAAGAAGAAAATTTTGGTTACTTCCAGCATACCTGGCGAAGGAAAGAGCTATGTAAGTGCAAACTTGGCTCTAAGTCTGGCTGCATCCGGCAAAAAAGTCGTGCTTCTAGATTTTGATTTAAGAAGTCCCAACACTTCCGTTCTCTTCGAAGTTTATAAAAAGAACGGCATCATTGAGTTCCTAGCAGGAGAGAAAGAGGTACAGAACATAATAAATGACTCTGCCTTTACCAATCTTAAAGTTGTATCTGCCGGAGTTAATATAGGCGACCATACAGAGGACTTGCTTAATGGTAGGCTTGAGGGATTATTTGACTACCTAGAAAATGAATTTGATTATTTAATAATAGACACTCCACCAGTTTGTTTGGTATCTGATGCATATTTGCTCTCGGAGTACTGCGATATATCCTTGCTGGTAATCAGGCATGGCTTTACTCCTAAGAGCATTGTGCAGCGCATGGCCCAAAACAATATATTACACTCTCTAAACCAAGCAGCTATTGTATTCAATGGGGTAAAACCCAGAGGTTTTATCAACAAAAAATATGGCTATGGATACGGGTACGGCTACGAGAATAAATATGGTAGCAACACCTATAAAACAAAAGTTGAAGCATAAAGTCCTTTACCAGGTTTAATTAAACAGATCCCCCACTGTTAGCTATTTTTACAATAGCCAACAAAGTTTACCTGTCTCCTCCTTTATTATTAATAAAACAGGGTTTAGCAATTGCCTAAGCTTTGTTCCGGCTTCTAAGGTTGCCTTTACCACCCTAAAAACTTATTTCCAACTTGCGGTATGTGAGTGAGGTAGGCGAAGCCATATCTAAAACTGAAGCAACACAACTTAAAGCACAATAGGTATGCACGAGAGATGGTATGCTGTTTATACAAAACCACGGCGTGAGAAAAAAGTAGCTGAAATTTTAAGTCTTCAAAACATCCAGAATTATTGTCCCTTAAATAGAGTAGTCCGACAATGGAGCGACAGAAAAAAGCTGGTTTATATACCTCTTTTTACATCTTATGTCTTCGTCCGAACTTCGGATAAGCAGCTACATGAAGTAAAAAAAATTGATGGTGTCATTAATCTGGTTACCTGGTTAGGAAAACCTGCTATAATTAAAGATGAAGAAATTTCTACTATAAAACAGTTTCTTTCTGAACACACCAATGTCCAGTTGGAAAAGAAAAAGGTTGCCGTAGACGATTATGTAAAAATCACCGACGGATCACTTCAGGACCAGGAAGGAAATATTGTAGGCGTGAAAAACAATTTAATCCTGGTGTCTCTTCCTTCTCTAGGTTATGTTATGTATGTGGAAGTAGAAAGGTCCAGAGTCGAAATAGTAACCAAATAAATTAACTACAGAACGCGGGTAAGTGCTTGTAAATACCAGGCAATGTAAATCTTAACTGCGAAGTTTCTTCCAAGCGATTAAGAAGTCAATAATCATACTTTACTAGAAATAAGATGAAGATAGCATTCTTTTATAGAAGACTAGATCAGGGTGGCATTCAACGTATGCTCATTAACTGCGCCGAATATTTTTCCAGAAATGGGCATGACGTAAGCATCATTCTGATGAAAAACGAAGGAGAATACTTAGACACAGTTGATAAAAATGTTAAGATTATCCCCTTTAGAAGCACTAAAAAGATTAAGCTATTTGACTCTTTTAAACGCATATTGGTAAAAGAAGAATTCGACATCCTTTTTACAGCCTCTCCCCCGCTGAATATTTTTGCGGTTATATGCAAGCTCCTCGTGAACATCAAAACGAAGATTGTTATTTCGGAGAACAACAACACCATATCTTTATTCAGACAGAACAACAAAATAACAATTTCCAGGCTTACCTTTTTTGGCATACCATTGTTTTACAGGTATGCCGACTGCATTGTAGCAGTCTCCAAAGGGCTTTCCGATAATTTATCTTCTATTGCCCAAATCCCTTCCAGAAAGATAAAAACAATCTATAACCCGGCTTACACCAACCAGCTCACACAGCGCATGCATGAGGAAGTAGAGCATCCCTGGATTTTAAACAAGGAAGTACCGGTACTTATAAATGTGGCCCGCTTAGCCAATGCAAAAAACCAGAAGCTATTGATTCATGCCGTTGCCAGGGTACTGAAATCTAAAAAAATAAAATTGATTATAGTAGGTGAAGGCCCATTAAGAGAAATGCTTCAAGGCGAAATAAACAAATTAGGATTACAGGAGAGTATAGACTTAGTTGGCTTTCAGATCAATCCTGTTGCCTGGGTTGCCAAATCTGACCTTTTTGTTCTTTCCTCAGATTTTGAGGGCTTTGGCATGGTGGTAGTCGAAGCTTTGGCTACGGGTATTACTGTTGTAACCACAAAATGTGATTTCGGCCCGGCAGAAATAGTGAACGAAGGTGAATACGGGTACCTGGCCTCTGTTGGAGATGAAGAAGACCTTGCCAATAAAATACTGTATGCATTGGAAAACCCGCTGGAAAAAGAAAATCAAATCAGGAGAGCCAAAGATTTCCATGTAGACACCATTATGCATAATTACCATGAGCTATTTTCAAAGTTAGCACCTTCCACAGTATAAATTATTCTAAATAAGTTTCATCTACTTCTGTGTAATTCTAGTTCAATCTTGAATTAATCAATGAAAGCTTAAATTATCAAGTGGAGATTTCTTAAAGTTTATCCTTTAACATAAATAAGCCCTACCTAAGTAGTAAAATTTATTACGATATGTTTTCTTTAAGATTTACAATAGTGCTTCTCGCCATATTGCTCATACCATGCCTAATTAGGGTAAAGTACGGCCATGAGCTTTTCCCTTCGATGATGATGCCTTCTGGAGCTCGTAAAGTACAAGTAGGCAGTGAAAAGTTTGAGGTTAGCTATACAACACCATTTGCTATGAAAAAAGATGGTAGCTGGGACAGAGTAGACATTAAGCGCTTTCTTGATCCTATCCCTCCTCATTTTCAGAAGTATATTTTGGATAGGGAATTTGGCCTGAAAGAAAATCAGCCCCCTCCAGCATTTGGATCTTTGACACCTATACTTGTGAAGCTAAATATTGTAAAGAGCAGGGATGCAAATGAACATGATAGAAAAGAGGTAAAGATATGGTTAAAGAGAAAACTTCAGGAGCAAGGGTTCTTTGAAGATAAATTTAAGATTGTACGAATAGACGAAGTTATTTCGATTCCAGATGGAAATAAGTTGAGCGAGGAAAATACAGATGAGAAAATTATATACTTGGACTAATGAGGTTAATTGGCTTTTCTGGGCTAGAGTAGTCAATTCA
Source organism: Pontibacter sp. 13R65 (assembly GCF_047525655.1). Taxonomy (NCBI): domain Bacteria; kingdom Pseudomonadati; phylum Bacteroidota; class Cytophagia; order Cytophagales; family Hymenobacteraceae; genus Pontibacter; species Pontibacter sp. 13R65. The sequence continues at coordinate 27,341 of NZ_JBLIQL010000035.1, read as the reverse complement.
ACCAACTTAGATGTTCGGTCTCTAAGTGCCTTCCGTATTGTCTTAGGTTCTTTCCTATTAGCAACTTTTATTCCAAGCTATAGCTGGATTGCTGAAGCCCCGCAGGCATTATTTAACCCTCCGGTATTAAGCATAGCAAATTTTTTTAATGGATTCCCCAGTAGTGTTTTTTTCATTGCGATTGACTGTTTAATTATTTTCAGTCTAGTGTGCCTTACCATTGGCATAAAAGCAAGAGTATCTACTTTAGTATTCCTGATAACTTGGATTATTGGGCTGAGCTTTAAGTTTTCGTTTGGAAAGATAGATCACTCATCTGTGTTATTATCTGCTTTGCTACTCTGCATGGCCTTTTCTGGATGGGGAAGGCATTTAGCCATACTGCCAGATAAAAAATCAAATCTTGACTCCACATCTAAAAGTCTGGCATTGCTAAGTGTTTTATTATGCTTTGCAATGTTCACTGCCGGCATCTTAAAAGCTTTTAACTGGTTAGACTTTGATATTGAAACAAATGGATTCCTTTCTTGGTACCGCAATGGGTTTTACGGAATTGGCAGACAGTATTTACTCGCACCATACGTCAAATATTTCCCTGCAGTACTAGTAGAATTTTTTGATTATGCGGCTGTGGTATTTGAGTTATCGCCTTTATTGTTTCTCCTACACTCCCGAAAAGGATGGAGGTTATGGCTGTTAATCGCCTGTTCCTTCCACTTATCGAACACGCTAATGCTCAATATAATGTTTGTGTTGAACAGTATGGTTTATATAGTATTTATGGACTACACATGGCTTTATAATAAACTACAGCGCTTATTAGCAATACCACATTATAAATATATCCTTACCGGATCTATTGTAACAATTGGATTACTTAGGATTCTTAATGTTTTTGAGCAAGACGTTCTATTTAGCTCTTTCCTATTTAACGGGGTATGGACAGCGAAGTACTGGTTTGATTTAACTATTTGGGGAGTAGCCATCATTCTTATAATAAAGAATCTTAAACTACAATCTCCTTCCGAGGACATTCAAAAGCATAAGCAGGAATCCGCTATGAAGGCACCCTTATAGATTCCACATGTTTTTCCAGATAATTATTATATTCTAGCTAAGATCTCATGCTTCTTTTCTATGTTCTCTTTAGCTAAGCAATAAACTAAACTGTCTTCCATGGTACCGAATGAAAAGGGTACCTATAACAGCATTTTATGATTATAAGTACAGAATAATGAAGTATTACAACAATTATATTATAGTCATTTTGCTGCTCGCTCTAGTTTTAAATTGGGTTGTTGATGGCAGCAGCTTTATGGATAAGGCAAGTATGAATTTAGGTTTAATGCCTAAATTTACCATTATAGTTATTGAGATACTGCAAGCATTAGTTATTCTACGTATTCTGTTGTTCCATTATAAGAACAATTTTATAATGAAAACAGTCTTCGCTGTTACAGTGTTTTGCATTTTTGAATTTGTTGTATTAAAAGCCATGAATGCAAGTATTCTTATATGGATTTCTGGCATTCGATATTACTTCTCCTTTTTTCCTCTTTTTATTTTAAGCTATCTGTTAGCTATTAAAGGATATTCTATTACCAGAGAGTTCAAATGGTTAATAATCTTAATCCTCATACAAATTCCAGTAACAATCTATCAGTTTTTTAACACCTCCAGTGTTTATTTAGACAATATCCGACAGCCAGTTTTTGACATGATTTCTGGCACAATGGGAGGTAACGCTTCTAACCTCTTGTCACTTGTACTAGGTATAGGTTTACTCTATTTTTTGATAAAATTTGTTGAGGACAAAAAGCTCATATTCTTATTTTTATCTATTGCTCTACTTGTTCCTCCTCTATTAGCAGAAGCAAAGGGGATGTTGATATTAATAATTATTGCATTACTCTATTTAGCACTAATATTCAAGTTTAGCTTTTCGAGATTACTTGTACTAGGAGTTTTAGCCACCTTTCTGATTATTGGTTTTACCTATGTTTACTCTTTACTTGGTTATGCCAAGGAATTAAGCGTCTCATATTTAATAGATTATACAAGTGGTGAATCAGGTAAAGGTCGATTATCAAGAATAGATTCCGTAGTACACAGTTTTAACCTGCTCTTTCAGAATGATGCTTTACTGTTTGGGATAGGAATTGGGAATTCCAACAAGAGCCCATTAGGTCAAGATGGTCAGTTCTACGATTTTTTTACAGTAAGACATAGCCTAGATATTCTTATTACGGAAACTGGATTAATGGGCCTCACAATTTTCACAATAATACTAGGGAAGCTAATTTCAATTTCAAAAAAACTACTAGCTAGTGGGGAATTTATTAGAGACAAAGATAACTTAGTTATTACCAAAGTCTTTTTGGGAACTATTTTGTTCTTTATTTTCGGTCTCGGCTGGGTAGACGTGCTTTTCCGCGTACAATTTATGTATCCATTCGGAATGATGGCTGGCTACATAATAGGTTTATACCATAAAATTCAAATTACTCAAAAAGAAAGAGTTGCCACTTATTATCATCTGCAAACTTAATTATAGAAGGCAACACACCTTATCGGAGCATACAGAACCGGTATAGAACTTTAAGCGGCATAATACCAACAGCCTTTCTGCTGCAAATAGGTTTTGCATTAACCAAAATTTTTTATTCTAATAAATATTAGATCATTCTCATTTTATATCTGACTCCTTGTTATCAAAAGAATACAGGCTCGGGTTTTAAAAAGTCAATGTTCCCTATAGAAATAGCTTTTATTCCATAGAATCGTCTTCGCATAATTAATTCGAAACTCCTGCCCCTACCAGGTGTGCTATTTGAGTAAGTTGATTCTTATCGAGATAAGTCTAAGACGGATAAACGATACAATAACTCGCTCTTTAATGTAAAGAACCGCGTTACTTTAAAGAAATCTATTGACATAAATCACTATTCCTATTAAGATTAAAATGACATATGTCACTTTAGGTTACTGTTGTTTTGACCTCTGCTAACCAATAAAAATAAATAGTATATGAAGCTATTAATAATTACTCCATTCAAGAATGAGGAAGGATCTATAGCTCGAACGATTGAGTCGATTTGTAAACAAACCTGCCATCCAGCGGCATGGATACTAGTAGACGATAATTCAACAGATGCTTCACCTGAAATTGCCATTAACTACAGCCAGAAGGTGGAGTACATTCACTACTATTTAAAAGAAGATGAAGGACAAAGGGCCACAGGAAAGAACGTGATCGATGTCTTCAACTTTGGACTGGCAAAAGCAAAAGCACTGGGTGTAGAATGGGATGTGGTTCTGAAACTAGATGCCGACCTGGTAATAGACCGAACCGATTACCTGGAGTTTATCTTAAACAAATTCTCAAGTTTCCCAAGCCTGGGAATAGCGAGTGGCGCCACCTACATTCTCAAAAATGGTCAGAAAGTAATAGAGTCTAAGCATAAATGGCATACACAGGGGCCTAACAAGTTTTACAGAAAACAATGCTTGGAAGCCATGGGAGGCTTAAAGCCTTTTAAAGGTTGGGATGGCATAGACGATATTCTGGCCAGGCACCACGGGTATATAACCGAAAAGTTTTTTGAACAACTTATCTGGCACCTATACCCAACACAGACCCGAAATGCGGAAGGCGGCGCAAAAAACGGCATCAGGAGAGAGGCCGCCAGTTACCAGAACAGAAACTACCCATTTTATATGTTTCTGCTAAAAGCTGGCAAACTCGCTAAAGCAAAGAAATTTCAGGAAGCATTTATTTTTCTCTTTTATGGCTTAAAGCTCAAGCTTTCTACTAAACCACTGGTCAGCCAGGAAGAAGGAGAAATTATCAGAAACTTTTTAAAACAACGGTTCTTTAGAGGGTTCAGGTACACCTCCTGAAGAAATGCATTTACATCGTATTTACACCCTTCCACTGCAGATAACAGATCATGGCAGCAAGCTAGCTGCACCCTCTGCCTGCCCCTTACTTGCTTTAGTACGAACTCGCTTTACTTTAAGCTCCAGACATCATGCTTTTTGGATACGACGTCTATTTGAAAAACAGAACCATTTTAATCGAAGAGTTAAAACAAAAGATCGCTGCCGGTCAGACATCTACCATCATCTCTTTAAACACCCTTAAACTGCATCAGGGTGCCCAAAGCCGGAAACTAAGAGAATTGTTTCAGGCAGGCACCTACACCATTCCTGATGGGCAGTCTATCGTGTTTGCGGAGTACCTCGTCAATGGCAACAAAATCTCTTCTATTTCTGGTGCAGAACTGATGGTTGAGCTTATAAAAGAATCGGACAAGTCAGGCTACAAAATATTTTTTCTTGGGTCTCCTGCAGAACTGCTGGACAAGGTGAACGATAAGATTAACCGAGACTATCCCCGGCTTAAAGATAAGGTCCGCTTCCAGCATGGGTATTACCCCATCGATCAGGAAGCTCAAGTCATTGAGAAAATTGCTGCATTCCAACCCGACTTTCTTTTTGTAGCGTTTGGCTCACCCAGAAAAGAAGAATTTATTGTGAAGTACAGCAACCTGCTTCAAACAAGAGTAATTATGGGTGTGGGCGGAAGCTTTGAGTACTTTGTTGGGGACGTAAAATTAGATCATCTTTCGAAAAAACTGGGCCTGCGATGGTTCATCAGAACGATTCAGGACCCTAAAAGATTAGCAAAAAGATACGCCATCTGTAATTCGTACTTTCTGTTCGCACTGCTGAAAGAGATATTCAAGAGCAGAGTTTTGCAAGTTAAGGCCTGATCGTATCAGCAGCCGTTAACTGTTTTGTTCCCGATCAAATTATTCTAATGAAAACGGCCTTCCGGAGGTACTTGTCAGATAGTAGCAGTTAGGCCCTGATTAGTTAAGAACAACAAGCTGCAGCATTTACAAAGCAGCAGTTCAACTATTTACTCCTCAAACAATTAGCATCCAATAATTCTAATGAAATGGGCCTTCCAGAAGGTCGCGAGTACCTTTTGCCCATATGCTAATGCTTTAACTCCCATTTATAAGAATTTAATCTACGACTCTTATGGAAATCACCATTGTAGCCGGAGCTCGCCCAAACTTCATGAAAGTTGCTCCCATCATCAAAGCAATCAACAAGGCCAATCAGGCTGATAGGCAAATCTCTTTCAGGCTGGTGCACACAGGCCAGCACTACGACAAAAAAATGTCTGGCAGTTTCTTCGAAGAACTCGGCATTCCGGAGCCAGATGTAAACTTAGAAGCAGGAGGAGGAACACAGGCAGAGCAAACAGCCGCCATTATGGTGAGGTTCGAGAAAGAACTGATGAACAACCGCCCACACGTGGTGCTGGTAGTAGGAGATGTAACCTCTACCATGGCTTGCGCTATTACAGCCAAAAAACTAAACATAGAAGTGGTGCATGTAGAAGCCGGCATCAGGTCGGGAGACTTAACCATGCCCGAAGAAATAAACAGAATGGTTACTGACAGCATCACCGACCATTTCTACACTACCTCCAGCCATGCCAACGAAAACCTGATTAAAAGCGGAGTGCCATTAAGTAGGATCCACTTTGTGGGCAATACCATGATCGACACCTTGCTCTCCAATTATGACAAACTCAGAAACCCGGAAATCAAAGTAAACGGGGAAAGCCTGAAGCCAAACTCCTATTTCATTTTAACCCTGCACCGGCCTTCCAATGTAGATCAGGAGAGTCAGTTTATAGAAATCATACGCGCTATTTTAGAGGGTACAGGCAACTACCCTATTGTTTTTCCGGTTCACCCCAGAACTGCTAAACTACTAGAAACGATGAACATAAATGATCCGCGCTTACATTTTGCGGAGCCGCTCTCCTACCTTGAATTTAACTATTTGGTAAAGCATTCGAAGGGGGTGATTACGGATTCCGGAGGAATTACCGAAGAAACAACCATTATGGGAGTACCTTGCCTTACCCTCCGGAACAATACCGAAAGACCTGAAACCATTACAATTGGTACCAACGTGTTGGTAGGAACCGACCCGAAAAAAATAAAATCCAACCTAATGGACATCATGAACGGCCAATGGAAGAAAGGAGACATTCCTCCGCTGTGGGACGGTAAGGCAGCAGAAAGAATCATAGCCAGTTTGCTGGAAATCTATGAAGAAGAGTTAGCCCTGATACCTTCTTGAAAACTGGTTCTACGCTGAATACAGGTACTAAGGCTTCTTCTTTGTTCAAAAGTAGAGGCCTTAGTACCTGCATTTAAAAGATCTTTTAGCTATAAAGCACAAAGCATATGGACCTTCGGCAGTTAAAGGGCAAAATAGTTAGTGGCATATTCTGGAGTTCCTTACAGCTGCTTATCAGCAGGGTCTTCGCTTTTATTATAAAGCTGGTGTTGGCAAAGCTGCTGTTTCCTGAGCAGTTTGGGTTAGTAGGCATGGCAACTGTATTCACCAGCTTTGTGCAGGTGTTCAACGACCTGGGCATTGGAGCGGCGCTGGTGCAGCGGAAAGAGGAAAACCTGCGAGAAGAGCATTACCACACCGCCTTCTGGACAGGTGTTATCTGGGCAATAGGCGTTTATTTACTTATTGTATTGGCGGTAGCCCCGCTGGCAGCTATCTTCTATAAGGAGCCATTGCTTGAGAGCATCATTCCTATAATTAGCTTGGGAGTTTTGTGCAGCCCTGTTAACCTGGTGCACAAGGCACAGCTCACCAAACAGATGAGCTTTAAAAAGCTCACGGTAATAGAAAATTCTGCTTCTATTGTTTCGGGCATACTGGCGGTGGGGTTGGCATTTATGGGAGCAGGTGTCTGGGCCTTGGTATTTAATACAGTTGCGTCAGTGGTAATAGCCATGCCACTTTTCTTTAATGCAACCAAATGGTTACCGAAGTTTCAGTGGAGCAAGCTGGCGTTTAAAGATGTGTTTGGCTTTGGCATTTATACCACCGGCACCAACTTCTTTACCGTGCTGATGCAAAACCTCGATTACCTGCTCATAGGCAAGCTGCTGAGTGCCTCCGCATTGGGTGTTTACACGCTCGCATTCGTTCTGACAGACACTTTCAGGAGCCAGCTTACCAAGATGATTAATAAAGTAATGTACCCGGTATATGGCCAGAACCAGGATGACCTGATTACACTCAAGCTGATTTACTTTAGAGTTGTAAAGTACATCAGCATTTGCCTGTACCCGATCATGACCTTCTTGATTGTGCTGGGAGAGCCCTTTATTCTTTCGTTTTTTGGCGCTAAATGGATCGGTTCCATTCTGCCTTTAAAGATTCTGGCTTTTTCTGTAATGATACACCTGCTGGTAAACAGCCACGCCATACTCCTAAGAGGCTTAGGAAAAGCTAGAGTAGAAATGCGGATGCAGTTTGTTAAGTCTTTGCTGTATTTACCATCTATCGCTGTTGGCATCTACTGGTTTGGAATTGTTGGCGCTGCCTGGGCCTATGTTCTCAACAAGGTGCTGGAAGTGGTAATTGCTCAGTATTACCTGAAAAAGTTTGTGAATATTACCTTATCCGATCTTTTTGTGGCGATTAGCCCTCCGCTGCTGGCCAGCCTGATTGCGTTTATCGTCACTTTTCTGCTTTATACTTCAGGTATTCATTTTGTCGTGTGCACAATTGCGTTGGCCATCAGTTATGGTCTCACCATCTGGCTCATGATGAGGGCCGAACTCATAAAGCAGTTAAAAGGATTGAAAAATATGGCCAAAAAGAAAGCAGAAAAGTCTGTAGTCTAAACCCAACTCCATTGTGGCAACTAACCTTAAACTGCTTGCCCCTTAGCTATATTGGGTTAGTGCCTGTTTTACAACCTACATCTAATCGTTGTAACGCATTGTATTCTAGTTCTTCTGAAGCTACCATTGGAATAGCTTAAAGCGAGAAAAAGCTAACATTTACCAGTTCCTGATATAACACCAAATATTATGATTATGAATGTTAAATTTTCGGTTATCATACCTGTTTACAACAAGTTTCCACACCTAGACCGGTCTATAGTATCCGTGTTGAATCAGACCAACCCAGATTTTGAACTGATACTGATAGACGATGCCTCCACAGATGGTTCATCTGAGAAGATACTGGAATTCGACGACCCCAGAATAAAGATATTGAAGCGGGCCGAGCCGGGGCCGGGAGGATATGCCGCCCGTAATCTGGGAATAAAACACGCCTCCCACCCGTGGATATGTTTTCTGGATGCAGACGACGAATGGGAGCTAAACGTGCTGGAGACCTTAGCTGAAGTTATCCGAAACGATGCAGGTGTAGAGATACTATGCTGGGGATGGCTGAACGTGAAAGACAATGTAAAAACGCTGGATGCCTATTCACAGAAATACAAAGACAAACCCATAAAACAGTTTACATTAACAGATTTTTTTAATGTTCCTCAACCCATGTGGACAGGTGGCATCTCCTTAAAAAAAGAATTAATTGACAAAGCAGGCGGTTTTCCCGAGCATGGCTTTAAAAGAGGGGGCGACATGGATACCTGGATCAGGTGCCTGTACCATAGCCACAAAAACCTAAGAATCACCAAGCCTATGACTTATTATTACCTGGATTCGGTGAACATGGTAACAAACTCAACAGAAAAAAATATTGCTTTTTCGTTTTCCGACTTTGTTATGCAGGTTCTGAAAAACACAAACGATAAGCAGCTAATCAAGGCTATTCGCTATTTCCAGAACCGACGTATTTACACCATTCTCAGAGAAAGAGTAAACGAAGGCAAAGGCATAGACTACGACCTGATGTTCAAAATGAACACCAACCTTTCATTCTACTACTTAATTCTGAAACTACATGTAAAGCGGCTGCTACGGCACAGAGCTGTGCAGTAGGCTATTTAAGAACACAAAACTCAGATTTTATAGGATTCTTTTAGGCATGTACCCACAGCCTAAGTAAGCCTTGCGCCTTTTAAGGCAAAATTGCCTCCCGAAGGCCATTTCTATTAGAATAATTGCTCAGTTCTTGCCTGAACTTGTATCAGGGGTTATTAAACAGCACATCATCGGCAGGCACATAATAAAACAAGGAATCATAACACAAGATAAACCAATCCTGTGCCTGTTCCAATCCAATTAGATATTGTTTAAGACAAAAACCTAATTGCTCTTAGGCATCATGCATCTGGATTTTATCGAATCAAGAAAAATACACAACAAGCAATTCTACCTCCTGACTTACGCTACAGTAAGGTGCAATACACATCGCTTTAGTTAATTGATTAAAAGACAATAATTACACTGCTATGATTAAATCTAGGCCAAAACTTTCAGTTTTAAACTTGGGTGGAGATATTTTATCCCTAGTATTTGTGATCAGTTTCTCTTTATTTCTTGTTACGATCAACATGCAAACAGGAACTGACTGGATTTTATTCTCTGGTTTTATAATGGCATGGTGTCTTGTCGGGTTCTGGCGAAAATTGCACAGCCAAAAAGATTATAAAACTGTAAGTCTGCAGCTAACTTATTTTTTTAAAGGCTATATACTACTCATTGGCATTTCATTAATACTCTATTTCCTTTACCCCAATTTGGTTCACGACAAAGACTTGATTATAGGGTTTGTTCTAGTGTTTCCTGCTATTGGAATTCCGATCAATTTCTTAGTTATAAAAATTGCGAAACAGGTAAGCACTACCGACGAAAGAAAGAAACATATTTTGGTAGCCGGTGTTGGCAGCCTGGCCGCCAACATTGAGAAAGAAATGCATGGACATGAGGTTAAAGGCTATATTAGATGCTCGCGGGAGGAGTGCCATGTAAACCAGGATAAGATAGTAGGAGAACTGGATAGCATCCATCAGTTCTTACAAGATAATCCTGTAGATGAGATTGTAATCGCCTTCCCTGTAAAATCAACAAAAAAAGTACGGAACATTATGGCGGCTGCCGATTACTACGGCGTAAGGGTAAAATATATACCAGATTATCAAAGTTTATTTGGCACTCATTACAAAACAAAACGATATGGCCATATAGAGGCCGTACATGTGCGTCAGCTACCGTTAGACGAAAGTAGCTCATCGTTTATGAAGAGCTGCTTCGACAAAAGCTTTTCTTTGATGGCCTTGCTCATGCTCCTGCCTGTTTTCCTGGTGCTTGCCATTTTAATTAAGCTCAATTCCCCCGGCCCGGTTTTTTACTGCCCGATTAGAATCGGAAAAGCCGGCAAGCCATTCAAGGTGTATAAATTCAGAAGTATGAAACAGAATGAAGATACCGTCACCGGTACTCTTTCTACAACACAGAATGACCCAAGAGTTACTTCAATAGGAAAAGTAATGAGAAAATACAGTTTGGATGAGCTGCCTCAATTTATAAATGTGTTTTTGGGAGATATGAGTGTAGTTGGTCCCAGACCGCACCGAAGCTTCCTAAACAAGCAATTACAGGCCAGCACAGACAAATATATGATCAGGCATTACTGCAAACCTGGCATTACAGGCTGGGCACAAGTTAATGGTTGGCGAGGTCCATTGGAAACACAAGAGCAAAAGAGCCAGCGCACCATGCATGATATTTGGTATATGGAAAACTGGTCGTTGGCACTCGATTTTAAAATTATTTTTTTAACGATTTTTGGTAAAAAGGTGCACAAAAATGCTTTTTAACTCATTTCATAAACACGTTGAAGTACAAGCAAACTCTATAATATGAGAAAAAAAGCTACTGTTTATCTTTTCTTCGCTTCTTTGTTCCTTCTTCTAACCAATAGCCAGAACAAGGAACTACCTATACCTGCCCCTCATGCAGCCTCTTTGCAGTCCGACCTTGTTAAGATGTCTGATGATGGACAGTTAACCTATGGATTATATGCCAACGAAGGCGAAGAAAAAAAGCTAAACAGGCTGCCTGACTTTTCTTACGCGGGTTATTTAAAATTAGCATTCCTCCCTAGAATCCGGGTGCTTCGTCTTTAATCTGCAATTCATTATAAACTTGAACTTGCAGTACGTTACTTCAACGAGGTTAGGATTTCTATACCTATAACCGCTTAAGTGCCGCTGCTAAACTTAAATTACTTTCGTTTAGCAACTACTACTGAACATTACATAGCATTTTACTATATAATATTAAGCTATTAACCTTCATATAAGACCTATTCACCAAGTTTTACAATAATTTATAAGTAATTTCCAAAAATGATAGGCAAAACAGTAAATTATTCGTATTAATTTGAATTAAATTGCCAATATTTTAAAATATTGAAGTATAAAAATGCATCTGTTCTAGAAGGTTTGCCTATAGGCTTCTATCTAATAGAGCATTTTACATAAAAAATAACAATATTACAGTTACCAGGACAATAAATGCTTATCAATACAACCAGGAATAGCAGGTGTTTACTATTATAGGTTTTGTTTAACCTGTGTATAGTATTTGAAAATAAGAGTCATTACTCTATTATTTGTCCTTATTTATGCCTTATGAGAACAACCATCATAAGCATTATCACAATTTGAATAAGAATAGGTTGTTGGGGAAATAATTATCAACCAACAATTTAACGGCCCCCCATCATATCGGTGCTCTCGCTGATATTATAATTTGCTGCTGTTTTTACGACTTCAAGTAACTCTGCATCTTAAAGTCACATCAAAACATCTTACTTCTTCATCGTCAACTGAAGGTACGCTTGGAATTTATTGGTAAAACAAAAATGTGAAAAATGGAAAAAAATTACACCTCCCTTACGCCAATCCCATTCTTAAAAATAAATAAACAGGTAGCATTGTTGCTACTAAGTATATTGGTGTGCCTGAGAGTTCAAGCCCTTCCTGGCAAAGAAGGTATAGCCTTAGCTGAGAAAATAAGCTTCAGTAGACAGACGACTGCACTAATAACCAACGTAACATCAAGTTCAGGCAAAAGCTATAGTCAGGCAGTGTTGGCCGTCGGGGCTAAAGTGTATACTGATAGAACTTATGAAGCGACAAGAGTGCCAGCTTCCTTGAACGGGGTATCTCTCATCCAGGTGCCCAACGACGACAAGAGGGCTACGGATGCCTCCCTCCTATCCTTTAATCTGAGCCAGAGCGCTACTGTTTATGTAGCCTACGACCCACGGGCCACAGCACTCCCCTCCTGGCTAAGCACCTGGCAAAAGCAGGCAGAAGTTATAGGAGTAAATGATCCTAAAATCCGCCACATGAACCTGTACAGTAAATCTTTTTCTGCAGGAACGGTTAGTTTGGGTGGTAACATGGCCAGTCCGGCTGCTGGAGCGGAGAACAACTACTTCGTAATAGCGAAAGGAGAGACAAATAACACCCAGTACAATCTCACCGTAACTACCTCTGGCAATGGCACAGTGTCCACCAACCCGAATCAGACGACCTTTACCGGTGGCACAAGCGTAAGCCTGACGGCCATACCGGCTTCAGGCAGCACGTTCACAGGCTGGAGCGGCGATGCTGCAGGCACCAGTAATCCGCTACAGGTGACCATGAACAGCAACAAAGTCATTACTGCTAACTTTGCACCAACACAACCATCAAACAGCCTGATATCTAATATTAGCGCTACCACCGGCAATAGCTACACCGTTTCAGAACTAGTAGCAGGTGCCATCCTGTATTCCGACCGGACATACCAGATTACAGGTGTGCCCGCACTATTGAATGGAGAGCAGTTTATTCAGACACCCAACGACGACAAGAGGAGTACCGCCACCACTCTCCTCTCCTTTAGCCTAAGCCAGAGTGCCACTGTTTATGTAGCCTACGACCCACGGGCCACAGCACTCCCTTCCTGGCTAAGCACATGGCAAAAGCTCCCTGAAAAATTAAATATAAATGATCCTGGCACCCGCACACTGGATCTCTATAGCAAGTCTTATCCAGCCGGAACCGTAAATCTGGGGGGCAACATGGCCAGTCCGGCAGCAGGCTCTCAAACCAATTACATTATATTAGCCAAGCAAGCTGAAATTGCAAACAATACCCTCTCCTTTTCGCCTGCAACTCTAAGTTTCACGGTTGCCCAAGGTGGCACTGTAACCTCCCAATCAACAACATTATCTGCCAGCCAGGGTACACCAAACGTATCGCTGAGTAAGTCGTCAAATGCCAGTTGGCTCACACTGCCAGCCTCCTCGCTGGGAACGCTCACCTTTGGGCCATCTAATATCAATACAACCCTGACACCAGGCACCTACCAGGCTACTGTTACGGCATCTGCGAGTAACTACCAAACAGCTACTATGCAGATAAACTTAACTGTAACTGGAACCAGCTCTGCACAGGAAGTTAAAATAAATTTTCAACCAAGCGGTTCTAGTACACCTAGCGATTATCTGGCAGACACAGGCTTGCCTTATGATGCAAGTCGTAGCTATGGATGGGTACACCCAAGCACCAAACAACCTCTGGATATGTCGGCTAACATGCGCCAACGCAATACCGCCGATGACATACGCCTGAGAACCCTGAACCAGATGCAGTCAACTGTGTCCGGTAGCTGGGAATATGCTGTACCTAACGGCAATTATAATGTAACGGTAAGTGTAGGCGATCCAAGCTATGTAGATAGCAGGCACTCCATAAACGTGGAGGGTGTATCAGCCATCTCTAATTTTGCACCTTCCTCACAAATAAAATTCAGGTCTGCAACGGTTGCCGTTGATGTAACGGATGGCAAGCTCACCATAGATGCGGCAGGTGGAACTAACACCAAAATTAACTACCTCATCATTTCTCCTACAACACCTGGAGCAGACATCATTCCACCAACAGCAGATATCCGGTTTGCAGGAACATCGTTATCTCCTAATGTTTATAAAGATGAGGTGCAGATAAGCTTAAATGCCTCAGATACCGGAGGGTCTGGTCTTTCTTTTGTGCAGTATAGCCTAAACAATGGTCCGTTTACAAATTATACTGCCCCATTTAAATTAAGTACCGTAGGCAACCACACTATTCGGGCTAAGGCAGTAGATGGCAACAACAACCAAACCATTACGGATGCCTATAGCTTCAGCATCACAACTGTGACACAAAGTAATGCCTACCTGGTTCTGCAGAATATGGACAAATTCCTTTCTCCGGATGTCCTTACTTTCTCACGTATTCAAATACCATGGAGGCGTATGAACCCAGACAGCACGTATACGCCCTATAACTCGAACCATGACAAGGTAAGGCTGCGCATTCACAACAAAGGTACAGGAGCCTTGGTAATTCATAACCTCGCCCTTACAAACACTTCAGCCTGGAAGATTGCCACGCTTAACGGAGCAGCCTATGATGCCTCAACAGCATTGCCGCTCACAGTAAATTCCAAAGCCTTTGCAGAAGTAGTTATAGAGTTCATCGCTGTAAATCCTGCAAGTCGGGTTACAGTACTCCAAGGTGAACTCAATATTACCTCTAATGATGATTTAAGTCCTTTCAAAAAAGTAACGTTATTGGGTCTGTGGCAGAATAGAGGCGAAGGGAATTATGAGCCTTATGCCCAAGAAATTATAAATGCCTTTGGCTTAAAAACCAGAGTAGGATTTAATGCCAATGATGGTTCTACTAACAAAGGCACCAGAGTAGTCGCAAACTCTGATGAGATAATTTCACCCTATTTTGTAAGAGCAGATCCATCCAAGCCGGTATATGTTATCCAGATGGCTGCGTACCATGGCTGCTGCAGTCAGACAGAAAGAATTGAGTGGCATGCGAAAGGCAGTACCACAGTTACTAGCATATTCACGCATATTGGCTTGGATGGGCAGACGCTGCTGCCAAGAAAAGGGAACTCAAATCCAGTGCCTGCAGATGGCTCTTTTTCACCATCCGGAGCCTTTGGTTTGAAGGTTCAGAGATCTTATACCGATAGAACTCTAAATTTTGAAGGTAAGATTGGTATCCGTATCTGGAAGGCAGTAGATGCAAACGGCAACATTATTCCAAATGCCTACTTAATTGGTATGGACTACCTGACATCACCCTTCGTGAACTACGATTATCAGGACAATATCTATTATGTAAGCAATTTAAAACCAGAGGTAGGTGCGGCTTATTTTTCTGAACTGGAAGCCTCTCCATCAGCGGTTGACTTCGGCACAGTGATGGCAGGCAGCAGCAAAAACTTGTCTATAGTTCTAAGTAACCTTGGCAAAACTCACCCTGATGGCAGTAGCGATCCCTCTATCTCCATAAGGAGTTTAGAAGTTGTTGGACCAGATAGCAGTGAGTTTACGGCAGCCTTGCCTTCTACCACTACACTGGCAACACAAGGCACCACGAGTAGCTCGGTTACCTTTAAACCAACCAGCCGAGGCATTAAAAATGCTGTTCTTTTGGTTCACTATAATAATGCAGCCTCTCCCCTACGTGTTCCGCTTTATGGCATCTCCAATGATGAGAGCACGAATATAGTTCTCGTAAAACGAATAAAAGGTGCCGCCGATACGGGCGTATCAATTGGGGGAGTTCCTTGGGAAGCAGACATAAGCTACCGATCTGGCTCTATAAAGCTGGATAGACAGAACGTGACCACACCTATTGCCTCAACAGATCATGATGTCTTGTACCAGACTTACCTCTCTGCATCTTCTGATCTGGCAGAAACCCGTTATGCCATTCCAAATCTGCCTAGTGGCAACTACTTGGTTCGTATGCACTTTGTAGAGAATTTCTTCTCTGCGGCAGGCTCAAGGGTATTCAATATTACCATGGAAAACACCGCTAAGCTCACTGCATTTGATATATACAGTGGGGTTGGCTACCGAACTGCCCTGGTAAAAGACTTTGATATAAATGTAACAGACGGAACGCTAAACATTAGATTTAATCCAACAGCAAACCGTGTTGCTATTGCTGGTCTCGAAATTTTCAGGGCGACTTCAAGTATAAATTCTCCAGGTGCCATAACAGAGTCTCTGCAGCGCGCTACCGAAGATTTGAAAGTCCAGGTGTACCCTAACCCTAGCACGGGCGACAGAATTCAGATGTCGCTGAATGGCTTTGGGCAACAGGAAAAAGTCAGGGTGAGCATTTACGACATCACGGGTAGAGCCGTAGAGTCAATCGAGGTAGACGTTGATGCCCATGGAGCCTCCAGTACCAACATAGCAACCAGCAGGCGCCTAAATCGTGGCCTGTATATTATCAAAGCGCAATCTATAGGTGGTGAAACCCATACAAGATTGATAATAGAATAGATTTTCCAGAGCTAGGGAAGAAGCATCCTGCAAGGCTTCCTCCCTAGCTCTGGAAATTTACTTCTGCGCTGCCTTTCTGCTCTTTGCACAGGTATAACCTGTCCATATAATCTGGCCTCAACGCTTTTTGCAGCTTAGTTACGCCTACCAATTTTAAAACCTCATGAGCAAAAACACTACTCCCATCTTCAATCACTCTGTTCCAGCAGGCTGGGTATGGAGCGTGTTACTAACAGTTGTGCTGCTTGGTAATTTCTCGGCTAAAGGATTGGCACAGGGCTGCCCTCCTATAAGCACGCTGCCATGCGCAGGGCTGGAGGTTTCCCTTCCATATAGCCTGAACTTTAGTAGCTCCATAGCAGGCACCTTAGCAGACAAAAACGGAGTGGGTACAGGCTTCACCTTAGCTGATGCCTACTCAGGCACACGCCTTGCGGCAGATGGCTCTCCCACTAATACAACAGCACCAGGTTATGAACCATCTAAATTAACCGTAGCTTCTGGAAGGCTACAAGTTATCACCAATCAGGGTATCGCCTCTACTACTAGCAATAATCAGCTCAATGCCTTGGGAGTAAAAGTGAATTCCCGCACCAAAATAACGGCTGAAGTTAACCTCATAAACCCTTTCAATGGCACTGCTTTTCAACAGGGGGGCTTGTGGTTTGGGTTAAATGATAAGACTTTTGTGAAACTGGTAGTGGTAGGAAACAAAGTGGAAATGCGCCGGGAGATGAATGATGTATCTACTACTGCAGACCAACGCATCACTGGCTCAGTAACAGGTATCAACACGTCTACTGTTAGGTTGAAGTTGGTAATAGATCCTGATGCGAACACGGCAACAGGTTTCTTCACTCTGAACGATGGTGCAGAAAGAAGCGTAGGTGCTGCCCTTAGTATCTCTGGCATGGGACTCACGGCCTCTACCGCTAATGTGGGCATATTCGCAACACATCGAAACGGAAGTACTCCCATCACCTATACCTTCGACGACTTCTCCGTAACTGGCAATACAACATCAGGAGGTAATGCACCAGTATTTGTAAATAAAAACTATACCTTCTCCGTTTCTGATGGGGCTAACGTGGGTACTACTGCCGGAACTGTTAAGGCAACTGATCCTGATGGAGATGTTATTACTTATTCCATAACAGCCGGAAACACAAATGGCGCGTTTGGAATTAATCCGGCCACGGGGGCCATAACGCTTGCAAAAAAATTAAACTACCATACGCAATCAGCCTACAGTTTAAAGATTAGGGCCTCCGATGCCGGAGCAGCATTTGACGTAGCCACAGCAACGATTAATGTTACTGCAGAAAACACTTTGCAACCCTACAACAGCATTACCTGGAGTACTGTCGCAAGCCAGCCTTACTCCGTTAACGAAGCACAAGGCAAGGTGGTGAATGGGAAGCTTTATACTTTCGGAGGCTTTGACAGCCGAAAGTCTTGCTGTACACCCACAAGCCGTGCTTATGTGTATGACCCAGTTACCAACAGGTGGACACCTATTGCGCCAATGCCTGCAATGAACGGCACCAATTATGGGGGAGTTACCCACGCCGGATTTACAACAGACGGAACAGACATTTACTTTGCCGGCGGATATACCTCTAACGCAGCCGGTACCGGCCAGATCTTCGGTACCAGAGAAGCCTGGAAATACATAGTAGCAGAAAACCGTTATGTTAGGTTACCGGATCTACCAATTGTTATTTCTGCCGGGCAACTTGAATATTTGAACGGCAAATT
This sequence comes from Pontibacter sp. 13R65, assembly GCF_047525655.1. Taxonomy (NCBI): domain Bacteria; kingdom Pseudomonadati; phylum Bacteroidota; class Cytophagia; order Cytophagales; family Hymenobacteraceae; genus Pontibacter; species Pontibacter sp. 13R65. The sequence goes on along the minus strand of NZ_JBLIQL010000035.1, from coordinate 9,410 downwards.
GCACCATATAGCCGGCACCAACCAGGCTCGCACCCAGGATTTGGGAAACCATTATGTGCTAGACTTAGATAATCTGGCTGCAGGCTGGACAACCCTCTCTGCCTTGCCTAATCCGCGTCAGCATGCCGGGTCAGCAGTGTTCAACGAGAAAATTTATTTTATAGGCGGCCAGAATGGGCATGATCATAACCTGGTAGCATCCAAAGAAGTACATCGCTACGATCCTGTAACAAACACATGGACCAAAGTAGCAGATTTACCTGTTCCTACAGGAGCTACTGGTCGAGGCCATATTTCCTCTTCTGTTACTATAGCCGGTGATAGAGTACTGGTATTAGGAGGAGAAACTGTTCACAATAGTAGTCGAACAAATATGGTTTCAGCATACAACCCTGCCACTAATACCTGGAGCAACCTTACTTCTTTACCCTCATCCCGCTACTCTGGTGTTGCTGGGTTTATCAATAATTTAATTTATTATACAGGAGGCTCCAACTCGAGCACTACCTTTAAGGGAACCCCCGGAGGCACCACAACTACTCAGCAGCAGGTTGTAAGTTTTAGTTTATTTAATGCCGATAGTAAGTCCTTTTTACAGTCGCTCTCCGATGGTGCTACCCTTAATCTATCTACTTTCCCTACAAAGAACTTTAACATACGCGCTAACACCAACCCCACAACAGTAGGAAGTGTGATTCTTGAACTAAGCGGAGCGCAAACCGAGACAATAATCGAGAATAGAGCGCCATATGACTTAATGGGCGATAATGGTGTGTGGGTACCAACTGTGGGAAACTATACGCTCAAGGCTACACCATACTCTTCCTCTAATGGAAGTGGTTCTACAGGTACTCCATTAACCATAAACTTCTCCGTTACGAATGAGACAACTATTACCAGCAAAAATCTTATTAACAGTGGCGGAAACCAATATATAGATCAGCAAGCAAGGAACTGGACGGCAGACAGCTATTTTACTGGTGGCCTAACCCGCTCAAAAATTTTCGATGTAGCGGGCACTACAGAAGACCCGCTCTACCAATATTATCGATATGCCGACAATACAGCCCCTTTCAGCTATAATATACCTTTTAGCGGCACAGGCCCATGCAATGTCTACCTCCATTTCCTGGAGCCATATTTTGGAGCTCCTGGTGGCAAAACGACTAATTTAACCGGAGCTCGCGTGTTCCATGTAGACATAGAAGGGCAACGGGTGCTGGAAAACTATGACATATATACACAAGACGGAGCAGGCAAGGCTATTGTGAAGATGTTTCATATAGAATCTGTATCTGATGGCATCATAAACATTGTTTTTACTTCAGTAAAAGACAATGCAATAATTTCAGCTATTGAAGTGGAGGCCAGCCCTGTTCATGCAGCAAGCAGTACAATAGAGGTTTACCCTAATCCAAGCAACGGCGACAAAATACATGTGGCACTTAAGGGCTTCATCGGGCAGGAACATGTTAGCCTCACACTGTATGACCTGGCAGGACGAGCTATTCAGACAACTAGTGCGAACACAGACCAAAACGGAACATCTGTATCTGAAATTCCTATAAGCAGAGAACTAAACCGGGGCCTGTACATCATTAAGGCACAGTCTAATTTAAAAGAGGTCCGCACGAAGATATTCATAGATTAACATGAGTAGCCTATTCTGCATACAAACTCCCCAACTCTAGCTAATACCTAATGCTAAGTCTGGATCCTTAAAAGGCAAAACGATGCTTTAGAGGGCCTTTTCATTTGAATAATTTNGATTAACATGAGTAGCCTATTCTGCATACAAACTCCCCAACTCTAGCTAATACCTAATGCTAAGTCTGGATCCTTAAAAGGCAAAACGATGCTTTAGAGGGCCTTTTCATTTGAATAATTTGCCGACAGCAGGTACAATTCCGAACCTGCTGTCGGCAGCCATAGTCTGCTTAAAACTAATTTCTACCAACTTCTATTACACTAGGTTCTATGAAAACCACTGCAATAGACGAGACTCAATGATTCGCTTAATCCTTTACGCATGAAAAATTTGTTTACTTACCTACTTAAGCTTTCTGTTCCATCAATCCGGTTACAGAGCATTCTATTTGCAATTGCATTAAGTTGCGCATCTTTCTTCTCGGCACTGGCACAGGCTCCCAACCCCGTCAGCACATTACCCTTTAGCCAGTCACAGATTTCTCTCCCCTATAACTTGAGCTCTAACGCCTCAATAGGAAGCGGCACACGAATGGGCTTGGGCCTCACCTCTTCCACAGCTGATGTTGGCCTGTTAGCCACTCGTTACTCTGGAACAAACTACATCTCAGCAGCTGCTTCTGAACCCGCCCAATCCACAGTTTTGGTTAGCGACATAGCCTCCACTACCAGCAGAAGCTATACCTTAGCGACTATAGCGGTTGGCGCAAACTACTATACTGACCGTGCTTTTCAGATAACTAGCTTACCTGCTTTCCTGAATGGGAAATCGCTGATCCGCACGGCAAACGACGACAAAAGTAACAGTAGCACCAATTTACTTTCTTTTAACCTGAGCCAGACTGCTCATGTTTATGTTGCTTACGATCCGAGAGGCACTACCCTTCCGGCCTGGCTTAGCGACTGGCAAAGGCTGCCTGACAGAATCGGGATAAATGACTCTAAAATAAAATACATGGTGCTTTATACCAAGAGCTACCCAGCAGGTACTGTGACCATGGGAGGCAATATAGCCGATCCGGCTGTAGGGGCACAAAACAACTATTTTGTTTTGGCAAGTGAGGCTACCGCCACCGTAAATCAACCTCCTGTTGCCAATGCCGGCCCAGATAAGACTATTACTTTGCCCACTAGTTCTGTAACATTGGAGGGCTCCGGAGTCGACACCGACGGTACCATTACTGATTACACCTGGACCCAAGTAAGCGGACCTAGCACAGCTAGCTTTAACAGCACCACAATAGCCCAACCCACCGTGAGCGGACTGCAGGCTGGCAGCTATGTTTTCAGCCTTGTAGTGCGCGATAATCAGAATGCCCCTAGTCCTGCAGACGAGGTTACAATAACAGTACAGAGTGCTCCCATTACAAATAGCTGCTATCCTCTTAGCACACTCGCTTGCGACCAGGTAGAAGTATCACTTCCCTACAGCCTGAACTTCAGCAGCTCAGTAGAAGGCACGCTAACAGATAAAAATGGAGTAGGCACCGGCTTTACTATGGTAGATCCTTATTCAGGCACGAGATTATCTGCAGACGGAACACCTTCTAACACCAACATACCTGCTTATGAGCCTTCTCAACTAACGGTAGCTTCAGGAAGGCTACAGCTAGTTACTAACAAGGGTATAGGGTGGTTAACCAATAACAATCAAATCAATGCGTTGGGGGTAAGAGTAGATTCACGCTCCAGGCTCACCATGGAAGTAGCGTTGGTGAATCCTTACTATGGTACCTCCTCTCAGCAGGCAGGCCTGTGGTTTGGGCTGAACGACAAAACTTTTATAAAGCTAGTGGTAGTAGGAAATAAGGTGGAACTTCGCCGGGAGGTAAATGATGCCTCCACTACTTCAGACCAACGTATTACAGGTTCCATTTCTGCCGTTAACAATTCAACGGTACGGTTGCGGCTGGTGGCGGACCCGATAACCAACACTATTCAGGCCTCCTATTCCTTGAACGGGGGGAACCAACAAAATGTGGGTACGGCATTAAGTATGGCAGGCATGGAGCTCACTTCCTCTACGGCCTATGCAGGCATCTTTGCCTCACATCGCAATGGCTCAAGTCCAGTTACCTATACGTTCGACGATTTTTCTATAACCGGAGTAAACTCTGCAGATTTGAACCGACCTTATATTACAGCTGTACGTCCTGCTAATGGCGCAACAGGTGTTGCATTAGATCAATCTATTTCAGTTGATCTGGCGTTTCCAAGTGGTGCATCTTTAGATGGGGCTACCATTAGTCCCAATACAGTAAAACTATATAGCGTAAGCAATGGTAATAGAACCGAAGTAAGCGGCACAGCTGTGAATACCACAGCTGCCGGAGATGCTATTACCCTTACCGCTACGCTCAACTTAAACACAACCTATGAGTTCAGGGTAAGCGATCAAGTGAAAGATTTGAATGGCTATGCGCTGCTTCCATTCACCTCTACCTTTACTACCACTAGCATCGTTGAAACCATACCACCTGACCTGGAGGGAATTGCATTTACAGAGCAAATTCTAGTAGATAATACTTTTGGGAACGATGGTTTCACAACATTGGTGATTGGACCAGACAGGAAGCTTTATGCGGCCACATCGGGAGGCAAAATTGAACGGTGGGATATTAGACCAGATGGCACAATTTTCAATCGCATCACGATCTCGCCATTTGGCTCTACTCGAAGGTTGCTTGTTGGGTTGCGGTTTGATCCGGCAGCCACAGCAGACAATCTAGTTGCCTGGCTCAGCCATTCTGCTTCTGTTTTCAAAGATGCCCCGGAGTGGTCCAGCACAATATCCAGAATAAACATGAACAGCCCGGATAATCCGCAGGTAGTGGACTATGTGATCAACCTTCCGCGTTCTGTTAAAGATCATTCTATTTTTTCAATAGACTTTGGCCCGGATGGCGGCATGTATATTCTACAAGGGGGCAATACGGCGATGGGCGCAGCTGACCCATCCTGGGGAAACAGGCCGGAAAGACTTTTATCGGCAGCCTTACTAAGGCTTGATATTGCAAAAGCGCAGCAACAGGCGCTGCCTATAGATGCCAAGACTGAGGAAGGAGGTAATTATAACCCCTATGCCGCCAATGCACCATTAACACTTTATGCCACAGGCATAAGAAACGCTTATGACCTTGTTTGGCACTCCAATGGCCAGCTTTATGTACCTACAAACGGATCTGCTGCCGGCGGCTATACTCCAGGTCTTAATTCAGGTTCCGTATGGTCTAACGGAAGTGTATATAATGGCCCTACTATTCCCGCTATGGTGGATGTGCGGGCAACACAAAGCGATTATTTATTCAGAGTAGAAAAAGGCGGCTACTATGGCCACCCTAATGTACTTCGCAACGAGTACATCATGAATGGCGGAAACCCAACAGCGGAAGTAGATCCTGCTGAAATAGTATGGGAACTCAACGGCCAGAAATACGGATACCCAGTAGGAACTCCACACGAGCCGAATTATCGGGGTTTTGCCTTCGATTTTGGGCTAAATATGTCTCCAAACGGTGTCATCGAATACAAAAGTAACGCTTTTGGGGGCAGGCTGGCTGGTAAGCTCTTAGTTTGCCGGTTTAGCGGAAGTGACGACATCCTGTTGCTGGAGCCAGGAGGACCCAAACTAGATATTGTTCGCTCTGTAGAGGGCAGCTTAATTCCAGGCTTGCGCCGCCCTTTTTCTAATCCTTTAGATTTGGTAGAAGATGTAGTTACCGGGAATCTGTACCTCTCCGAATATTTTGATGGCAACGGATCAGGGAAACCGCGTATTACCTTATTAAAAGTTAATCAGCCTACAATTACTACTACCGTAAATGCCGGTGGTCCGCTATACACCGATAGTCAATCAAAGCAATGGGGCGCAGATGGTTACCACACAGGCGGCACATCTGGCAACAAAAGCTTTGATGTAACAGGAACAACCGATGATCAGCTCTACCTTAAGTACAGGCTTGCCACTTCAGCAAGTTCTACCACACCTGGTGCACCATTCAGCTATAACATTCCGGTAAGCGGCCCTGGTACCTACACCGTAAAACTCCACTTTGTAGAACCATACTACGGAGCACCAGGCGGGAGAACATCTGGTTTGGTAGGCGCCCGTGTTTTTCATGTAGACATAGAAGGTCAACGGGCTCTGAGCAACTACGACATATATTCTCAGGACGGGGCCGGCAAGGCTATTATCAAGACCTTCGAAAACATATCTGTAACAGATCAATCAGTTGATATAGTGTTTACCTCTGTTAAGAACAATGCCATTGTATCTGCGATTGAAGTACTTCCTGGCACTCCTGGTATAGCCAAAATTAGTTCTGACCAAGTAGCTTCTTCCCTACTTAGGAGTACTGTGAGCGAAGAAGCCTCTTTGCATGCCTATCCTAACCCAAATACGGGAGCAGAAGTATTCATTGAATTAAAGGGTTTTAATAAATCTGAGACTGTGGCGCTCACACTGATTGATGCAGCCGGAAGGACAATTCTTTCAAACTCAGTCACAACTAATCAGTATGGCACGGCAGTTGTCAATTTACCGTTGCACAAAAATATAAACAGGGGCATGTACTTTATCAGGGCACAAAGTTTATCTACTGTAAAGGCTGTTAAATTTGTAGTAGATTAAGCTACACCTCCTGTTAAGCCTGACATGCTGCCTTTTTATACCAAAGCTAAACAGTGAAATGGTTGGCGAGGGAGGGTATCAACACCTACTTCAGGCTGCTTCTCCCCAGCAACTTGTGCTAGCTGATTGTAAGACAGTAATAGGCTAGGGCTGCCTTACAACTTGCTCAAAAATTCAATCTGCAAACATTCGTTACAGCAGATAATAGTTTATCCTATACTTCCTCCATAAAACAGTAACGGTGCCCAGGTGCTCGTCTCTCCTATTAGAGAGCCGAAAACCCGGGCACCGTTGCTATTATACAGGCTCCCTTCTTACTAGGGAGTCAGGCCCTACTGCTTTATCACTTCTATAGCAGAGATAATGGCGTTGTTCTTCAGGGAAGCAAAGTCGATGTTGAGCGTTCCGTTGGTTACCGACACACCGGTAAAGGTTTTCACCACGGCACGCCCGAAGCCCGCCTCACGATGGATGTCGTAGCTGCTCAGCACGCGCTTGCCCTGCACAGACACATCAAAAACCCGTGCGTTGGAGGCTTTGAAATACGGCTCCACAAAGTGTAGCTTCACGGTGTAGAGACCAGAAGACTTTACTGGCATCCTGTAGCCGAAGGTTCTCCCGGAGGAGGCATAGCGGTAGCTGCGGTAAAGGTTCGCATCTCTGGTGCCTGATACGCTGATGGATTTCTCGGCGACTACTCCGCCCGTGAAGCCCCCGTCGGCTGACCAGTTTCTGGATTGGCTGTCGGTGTGCTGTTTGCCACCTACGTTAGTCAATAGCATGCTGCTAGAGGTGGTTGGAGAGGAAGTTCCTGTTCCCCTGCGTGGTGTCATGTCAGCGAGTGTCGCCCGCTCATTTCCCATCCTGATCTCGTCGAAGTAGAGCACGCGCTTCTTGGTGTCGGTGGTTTTGCCGTTGTTCCAGTCGGACTTGTAGATGCCCAGCTTCCACCTGGGGATGATCTCGGTGGTTCCCCTGGCCAGGTCCTTCTCGGCAAAGCAGTTCCCGCCCCGGTAGGCGAGCTTCTTCTCGCCGTTGACCCACATGTCGGTCACGCCGGCGTGGTGGTCGAAGACGATGTGGAAGACGATGTTCACCCAATGGTCCTTGGGCAGCGGGTTCCACCCCTCCACGGGCAGCTTGATGCTGCTGCCGGCAAAGCGCCGCACGTCGAGGAACATCCGGCCGTTGATGATGCGCAGGGACATGGGCGGGTTGGTCGGCCCCTGGTGCCACTGGGTGATGATATCCTGCTTGCGGTCGTTCTGCCAGTACTCTGAAGGCAGGTACACTGAGAAGGCAAACCATCTGTCTTTTACCGATTGAATAGGATACTGTACTTCTGATCTTGTTCCATTATTCTGCTTTGCATCACCCTGTCGTAATTCAAATCTTCCTACTTTACCTGTACCATAAGGGTTAGCTACTACTTTAAAGGAGTGGGGTTGGTTTACCTCATACTGAGTTCTGGCTCCTTTCCATAAGGTTCCACCCTCAAATGTTTCTTCATACATTATATTGGCAGAGGTCGCCAATTTAGTGTCCTCTAAGGATAGAGTGTTATTAGGAGCAATCTCCTCTAATTCTTTTTGTTCACAAGAAAATACTATTGCACCTACCAAAAAAGGCGCAAGAATACCACGAAATAAAAGGTTCATAAAATTGGGCTAAAGTTGAAAATTAATTTGGCTAAATGGTTAATGAAATACTTATATTAATTACTACAAAACTCTCTTGAAGACTTCTTTCAATTGCAATTTTTTGAACTATAACAATTGTTGGAACATGCATTTTAAACTAATGTAATTTTATTCTCCTTTCCTCTTCCCCAAAACCTAAGGAAGGAATTTAATTCCTTTTCCAAATCAGCAAAAAATCTGGAACTCAGTTTTTTTGTATATTTTTTTTAATATCATCGACACAAATGTAAAGGACTATTCATTAATTCAAAAAACGACATTAACAAAATGGGTAAACACCCGAAACCTTTATACTAACGCATCATATTCTAGTGCGAAAGTCCCTCTTGTTTTATATATGTATTTAAACCACAAACACACTTTTAGGACGATTCAAATACAGATTTAATTCTAAAACGCAAGTAGTTAATTATATATATGATAAAACAATACAATTTTTAATTATTGACTGCTCACAAATTTTAGAATAAAATATACTAATATAATGATACCCATATTAGGACTTATTATATAGCTTAATTAGTAAATATATTAGATTGCACACTTGCCTCTATTGATAGAGTAACTGCCCTAATTCTCAGTACAAGGGTAGTTATTGAGGCTATAGAGAGAACAAAAATATAAAAACCTTATAGTAATAAGCCTTAATAATATACAAGCAAAATCCTATTTGTAGACCGATATTAAATTAGTTTCTGTCTACCATTGAAGGTTAATGAATACTTATAATAATTGCTATTGCAAAGAGAGGAGACTTGCAAATTCGTTTTGAAAACGCTCTGAACAAAAGCTAGCAAGACTATATTTTTATTATTTTATTGCAAAAATTTAATAAATATGTTTAAGTTTAATAATAAGCTTAATCAGTGTCACTAAGACTTTATGAATGTAAATCTTCATAATTTTCTAACACCTTTACTGTTATCCATAATCACTATTTCTTATGGGCAGACAAACATTCAAAGTGAGATATATAAGCATGCTTTAGTGATTACAGAATTGCCTCCTAATGTTAACTTATTACATGAAGAGACCTTTGAATGCAGCAAAGTGTTTTCTGGCGTATCAAAGCAATATACTGTCAATGCCCATGCGTTCTCGGTAGTAGATAACCCTAGCGGCACAGGCAAGGTGGGAAGATTTGAATTACGACAGGGTGATGCAAGGCAGTCAGGAGGAACGAGGGCAGAGGTGCAGTTCCCTAGGCAGAAAGGAGAAAATGCCAATGACAGATGGTTTGCCTTCTCGGTGTACCTGCCTTCAGAGTACTGGCAGAACGACCGCAAGCAGGATATCATCACCCAGTGGCACCAGGGGCCGACCAACCCGCCCATGTCCCTGCGCATCATCAACGGCCGGATGTTCCTCGACGT